>CAZNET010000215.1:0-5142 GCA_964571885.1 uncultured Pirellulales bacterium | reverse complement strand
CACCGCCCGCGATCGTCGCGGTGTTGCCGCTGGCTTCGTTATTGATTCCGCCTGAAATCGTCGAAAAACCTCCGCTTGCGTTGCTGTTTATTCCTGAAATCGCTTTTCCCGCCACATGCAGCTTATAAGCCGGACTTGATGTTCCAATGCCGACATTGCCGGAAGGAATCGAATACATATCACTTCCGGAAACGCTCCAGTCCGCATCACTTCCGCCGGTTGTCTTTGCATAAAGCGCATAAGGTGCCGGTGTGATTTCCTGTCTCGGCTGTAAAATCGTATATTCATTTGGGTCGTTCAGTTCGCCCGGCCTAATGCCAATTTCAAGTTCCCTCCCCTCACCATTAAACGCATTGACATCATTAAAATCCAGTTCGACCGTGAAATAGCCGTCAATGACATCGACAGGTAAAAAGGTATCTTCACCGACCTGATTTCCGCCGTATAATTCAAAAAGTTTGAACTGGAAATCGTATAAGCCATCGGCAACGAGGTTGGCGTCAAGCAGCCTGCCTTGGTAGGTTATCACGCTGTTTATTGGGTATGATACTACTAAAGCCGACAGTGCCAATATAAGCACTCCTGAAACAAATTGTACTTTTTGGTTCTTCATTATTTACCTTTCAACAGAACTATAAATATCGTTAGTTTTGCATTTTTGCCCGCATGAATTTGATTTGGGTCTGTAAGTCCTGAATTTGCTTTTGCTGTTCTTTCACTGCCTCGATCAGTACCGCAGAGAGTTTGGTGTAGTCGATGGCTTTATACCCATCACCAGCGGTCGAGACCAATTCGGGCAGGACTTTTTCCACATCCTGAGCGATCAATCCGAGCTGCCTTTCACCGGCTGTGGCGCCGGTTTTCCGCTGGGCCGCCTGATTCCACTCAAACGATACGCCGTTGAGTTGTTGGACTTTTTCTAACGCCGCGGTAAGGTTTTGTATATTTGTCTTAAGGCGTTCATCGGAGGTTTCATGCAAGGCCACACATTGTATATCACCGGCGACATCCAGTTTATATGATGGTGAGGTATCTCCAATACCAACATTGCCATTGAGCTTCAATGTCAACAGGTCTGCCTCTGATCCGGAAATTTCATTTCTGATGTGGATCATGTTATTTCCTCCTGTTGTACCAACGCCGTCATAGTGAATTGATGCGGCTGGATTACCGCCTTCTTCGAAAATAATTTTCGATTCATCATCATCGTAATCACCGATAGTCAGTTCAGCAGTAGAACTTGTTGTTCCGATACCGACACCGCCTGAAGCGCGAATAAGAAATTGGTTAGCAGCGGTAGAAGTGAAGTCAGCGGCGGTAGAGTCTGCCCAGACGAATGTGCCGTTATGAATTGCTTTGGCGCGATTCCCTGCGGCGAAGCTGGCATCGCCTCCTGCGGTGTTGGAAGCGCCGCCCGGAACCGTTGCATAATCTCCATTGGCCTGATTAAACCATCCGCCGCAAATCGTGGCATAGTCTGCACCTGAGGATATAACATTGAACACACCTCCGCCGATAGCAGCACCGACGCCAAAGGCATCGTTGTCACCACCGCCCGCGATCGTCGCGGTGTTGCCGCTGGCTTCGTTATTGATTCCGCCTGAGATAGTCGAAAAACCTCCGCTTGCATTGCTGTTTATTCCTGAAATCGATTTTCCCGCCACATGCAGTTTATGAGCCGGACTCGATGTTCCAATACCAACGTTGCCGGATAAATTTGAGTAGATATTACTGCCTGAGATAGCCCAGTCCGAATCGCTAACATTGTCCCAGCTTGCCAGTCCATTTGCATCGGACACAAGTACTTTGCCTGCAGCCGGTGAACCGCCGGTGATTTTTAATTGACCATTGATCGCCACAAGGTCATTGTCAAACTCACCATAAATCAAAGGTGAGGTTGAATCGGAGTTTTCTATATACAGGGTATTGCTATCCGTCTCAGAGTAACCGGCCTTGCGACCAATAAAGACATTGCCGGAGCCTGTCGTGTTGGAGTAGCCTGTAAGGTTTCCTAAGAATGTGTTGTGATTGCCTGTCGTGTTGGAGTAGCCTGCCCTGTACCCTGAGAATGTGTTGTGATAGCCTGTTGTGTTATCAAGGCCTGCCTGGTATCCTGAGATTGTATTGCCAATACCTGTCGTGTTGGAGTAGCCTGCCCTGTACCCTGAGAATGTGTTGTAATGGCCTGTGTTATAGTAGCCTGCCTTGTATCCTGAGAATGTATTGAAACTGGCTGAGGTATTGTAATAGCCTGCTTGGTATCCTGAGAATGTGTTGTAAATGCCTGAAGTATTACTGTTACCTGCATCTTGACCAACAAAAATATTTAATGATCCTTGATTGGACAGGACAGTAGTTCCATCAAGCTTATACGTTTCAGATGAGTTAATATGGCCGACAACATCAAGTTTTTCAGTGGGATTAGTAATACCGATGCCGACCTCTCCGTTTAAGGCTGTGTGTATATCAGCTCCCGAGATGATCCAATCACCATCGTTGGCATCGGTTTTTTTTACATAGAGCGCGTATGGTATAGGTGTCAGTTGTTGTCGAGGATTCAACACTGTGTAAGTGTTTGGATCCTCGAGTTCCCCAGCGCGTATACCGATCTGCAACCATCGGGCTTCGCCTGTAAAAGCTGATGCTCCAAAGTCAAGTACTACAGTGAAGTAGCCGTCGATAACGTCCACATTGGGGACATTTACATCTGTTCCAATTTGGTTGACATCTGCTATGTCTTCGTAAAGTCCAAACTGAAAATCATACAGTCCATCGGCTACGAGATTAGCATCGAGCAGCCGACCCTGGTAGGTAAATCCGGTACCCATCTGCGTTGCCATTGTGATAGCCGTCAGTGACACAATTAACATTGTTGTAATAACGTGCACTTTCATGTTCTATCCTTTCACTACATTTTATTTTCCAAAGCATTGAGTCTTACCTCGAGCTGTAAGAGTCTTTCTTTCAACAGTATGTTTTCCTTGTTCAGTTTTTCGATTTTGATATTTGCCTTTTTGAGCCGGTCCTGATCGTTTACTAGGTCCTTGACCACTTCATTGATACAGGAAACGGTTGCGGATAAATCGCGATGACCGTCACTGCTTCGTATGAAATCACTGAGTTTCGAATGATCAAGTTGATATTCTTTGTCGTTCTCATCATAATGACCATGGGGCAGGCGCTGCATACTCATCACAGCGTCATAGGCCGTCTCCATATCTGCCGGATAAGGTGTCCGATCATAAAGTGCATCTGCCGAGACATATGATGTCACATACACACTGCCTTGAAAGTAGCCGGCGTGACCGTTCCAACTGTATCCATATATTCCATGACTGTCTTCGCTATAAGCATATAAGCCATAACCGCTGATACTATGTGCATATACCCCACTGGCCGTATTGCTGTCTCCATATACTCCAGCGGAGAATTCACTTTCACCATAAACTCCATAATCGTTTCTACTGCTGCCCCAAACACCACGACAGGCTGAAGATCCATCACCACGTACACCGGCGTCCCATGAGCCCAGTTCGCCATAGTTAATAATCGTATCTAAACTGTTTACATACGCACCATAAGCACCGCAACCAACACCTCCCAAGTAGCCAAAATGGTCAGACCAATAATTCTCACCGAGAACACCGAACTTTTCGTATCCACCCCGTCCGTAAACACCGGCGTCGTATGAGCCAAGTCCACCTCTGGTATATGTACTTCCGTGTTTGCCGTAAACGCCATAGTTGCTGTCGGCGATATACCCAAAATTGTCGCTGGCTTCATGCTTGCCGTATACACCATAGTTGCTGTCGGCGATATAGCCAAAATTGCCGCTGCTGTGCTTTCCATACACCCCATGTCCATCGCCGGCACTTTCACCCGACACACCGTTTACATCACTGTCACCATACACGCCGGCCTGGCTGCTGCCCAGCATACCGTAGCTATTGCTGGTGGTGTTCTCACCGTATACACCTTTTCCGCTTGCGTTGCTGGAGCCGTAAACTCCATAGGTATCATTTCCCAGGTACCCGAAATTTCCACTTATCTGGTGTTTGCCGTATACGCCGTAACTGCTGTCACCAATGAATCCGTAGTTGCCGCTGCTGTCGTGTTCACCATAGACACCATAACTGGCATCTGCGAGATAACCAAAGTTATAGCTTGCCTCGTGCTTGCCGTAGACTCCGTGACTGTTGGTTCCCAGCCTGCCGGTGTTTCCGTTGTTAAGGTTGATTCCATGAACGGCGTCAGCTCCGGTACTGCTGCCGTATACGCCATAGTTAAGAGTGGAGTGTCCTTTTATACCAGCTCCGCCTCCGGTGTTTTCACCGTAGACCGCCGATCCATGACTCGTATTTGTACCCTGAATGACCGCTCCGGGAGAATCAACTGAACCCGAGAGTTCCAGCGGAACACTCACACCGGGCATTGTTACCCAGTTGGTGCCGGTACCTGTACTGGAAAGGACCTGTCCCGATGTGCCCGCATCGTTCGATGAATCATGAAAAATACCGTTAACGAAAAGATCTCCGCTTGTTCCCAGCTTGCCTTCAAAGTATCCTGCATAGCCGGTACCGGCTAGACCATACACACCGTAATTGGGATCACCGAGAGTCCCAAAGTTACCGCTGCCTTCGTTTATTCCAAATACACCCACGGAGCCGCTTCCATGTACACCGCTGCCGGTCGTACCAAGATATCCGACATTTCCGACGGAATCATCTACACCTGAGACACCGTAATCACTGCTGCCGAGAATGCCGTAATGGTTGCTATCTGCATTTGCACCGAATACACCGAATCCGCTGTCGGTCGTAAGGCCGCTGACTACCGCATCCGGAAATGCCACGGCCCCTGTCAGTTCGAACGGCGCTGTACTGCCCGGCCCCGATGCCGCGAATAAAGCGTAGGGTGTCGGCGATACCCTCTGCATGGGATTAAGCACTGTATACGCGTTTGGGTCTTCAAGCTCTCCTGGCCGTACGCCGATTTGGAGCCAGCATTCGTTTCCGTTGAAAGCTTCCGTTCCGAAGTCAATCTCAGCTTTGAAATAACCATCAAAAACATTCACCTCTGTAACATTTACATCCGCGCCGATCTGGGTCAAGACTTGTTGATGAATATCCGAGATAGAACGGG
>CAZNET010000214.1:0-5187 GCA_964571885.1 uncultured Pirellulales bacterium | reverse complement strand
TCCTGAAGCGCAAAACGGCCGGTCAATACGATTATATTCACGGGATTACCGCCGATCTGATCCGTGCCGAGGTACAGTATGCCACGGCGGTGGAAGCGGCCCTGGAAGGTAAAACCGATTGTCTGATCGCCGGTGACACGGAGCGGCTGCTGGCAGACGCCGAACGGTTGTCCGCGCTGGAAGGCAGGATGAATTTTATCTGTCTGGACCAGATCGGGCCTTTCGTTAATACCGACGATCTGACCCAATACGAGGGCGTCATCGGCAGGGTCGTCGAATTCGTCAAAGCCGACGCACGGTACGGCATGCTGCTCTGGCATCTTCTCGGAAAGGTTTTGATCGTCGATTCGGTCAACTCGGCCCAGCGGTTAAGAACCCTGCTCAGCGCCGATTACAATTATGTCACACTCAACGGCGAAACACTGACCTGTGACGGGCAGATCAGGCTCGGGCCGGTAGGCAAGACCGCCGGACTGATCTCGCGGAAAAGCCGACTCACACAACTCGAGCATACGATCGCCGGAACCCACAGTGAGATCACGTCACTGAATACCGAGATCGAAAAGCAGACCCTGTCAAAACAGCATCAGGACAAACTCTGCAAGGACCTTCGCACCGCCGTTTATGAGGCCAATACGGAAAAGACCCAGGTGGTCTCGAAACTCGACGCCATCGAACAGAATATTGCCAGACTGCAGAAGGAACAGCCATTGATCACCGGCGAGATCGATATCCTCGCCGATCAGATCGAGCAGTCGGTCGAGAAGGAATACAACTCCAAGCAGAAACTCGATGAGCTGGAAACCGTCAATCAGCAGCGTCAGGACCACATCAGCAGCCTCGAAACCAGTTTTGAAGAAAAAGAACAGCAGCGCGACGAGAAAAACGCTCTGCTGACCGAGTTGAAAGTGACATTGGGCAAGCTGACTGAAAAACGCAACGGCCTCAAACAGACCATCGCGTCTTTGCAGCAGCAGATCGACAATGACCGCGAGACACTGGAAACGGCAAACGAAGAGATCGAAAACTGCGGCAAAGGCATCGAGCAGTCAAAGCGCGACATATTAAGTTGCGAAGCAGCGGTCTCCGAGCTGTTCGTCGAAAAAGACAGCAAACAGCAGAACAGCCGGGAGCTTCACCAGCGGATCGAACAACTGATCCGGGAGAAAAACGAGATCGAACAAAAACTGCGGGACGAAAAAACGCAACAGCAGCAGATCGACGAACAGATACAGCAGTTGAAGATCGAGCTCGGCCAGTTGCAGGTCAAGCGGCAGGACCTGATCGACCGCGTTCAGGAAGATCTGAAGATCGACCTGGTGCAGGCGTTCGGGGACTACGCCGAGGACGACGTGGACTGGGCGGCGATCAAGGACGAGATCACCGAACTTCGCGGAAAGATCGAACGGCTCGGCAACGTCAATCTCGACGCGATCGAAGAACAGGAAAATCTCGAAAAGCGTAACGAGTTTTTGAGTACGCAGGTCGGCGACCTCAATTCGAGCAAGGCCCAGCTTCAACAACTCATCAATCGGCTGAACAAGAAATGCAGAGAATCCTTCCAGGATACCTTCGAGCAGATCCGTGTCCATTTCCAGGAGATCTTCCGCAAGCTGTTCGGCGGTGGCAAGGCCGACATCTTCCTCGAAGAGGCCGACGACATTCTCGACGCGGGTATCGAGATCATCGCAAAACCTCCGGGCAAAGAGACCCGCAGCATCTCACTGCTCAGCGGCGGCGAGCGGACCATGACAGCGATCGCGCTTTTGTTCGCGGTCTTCAAATCCAAGCCTTCGCCGTTCTGCCTGCTCGATGAGGTGGACGCGGCCCTGGACGAAGCCAATAACGAACGGTTCAATATGCTCATTCGCGAATTCCAGAAGACCTCGCAGTTTATTGTTATCACTCATTCAAAACGCACGATGAGCATGGCCGATGTCCTCTTCGGTGTCACCATGCAGACCCGCGGTGTCAGCAAGAAGATCTCCGTTAGATTTGACCAGTACGGTGAGATCGAAGAAGAACAAACCGTCCAGGTCGCCTAAGCCGTCACTCGCCCTTCGATGTTAAACACGCATTGACACGGATCCGAAACCACCTATGGAGATTATTTGAACGGTCATCGCGAAAAACCGATAAAATCGCTGACCGCTGAGGCGCAGCGGCAATTCCGATACCTCGGTGCTGCACGAAAAACGCCATTTATTTCCTGCATGCCCGATAGAGCGGCAATTCGTATTCTTCGAGTTCCTTTCGCTTGAGCGTCTTTGTCACGCCGTTCTGGGTTTCCTCGACGATGGTCGTGAACGGGCGTTTGTGATGATAAAAGCTGTAGGTGAACGACGCGTCCGAATCGATGACCTTGAACATCGGCGGATCGTATTCGTTGCCGTCTTTGTGTTTGCCCCATGACTGGTATGCGACGCCGCCGATCAGTTCGGCCTTGCCGCCGTTCTTGACGGTGATGTGGTTCGTCCTGCCTTCGGTCTTGAAGCCGAGCATCCACATCTGCCCGCCGTCCACGGTCATGATATCGAACGCCCAGTGCTCGGGATTGAACTGCCGGAACCAGGCCTTTTCGCCTTTGCTGATAGTGATCGGCCTGGCCGCGGAGTCATCGAAAAACCACTTGCCGCCGTGCGTGGTTTTGATGGCAAACTGGCCGAAGCGAAAGTTCCTCACGACCACGGTGACATGGTCGACGTTCTCGAAGGTATGACAGAGCTGGGTCGGCCGGCCGCCGCCTTTTTTGGTGGTGTTCCGGCAGCGTTCGAACGCGATGGTCTCGCCTTTGAGACCGTCGAGTTTGAAAATAACGCCGTCCTTATCGGAAAACAACGGCTCGATCGCCCAGATCTGGTTGTTCATGAAAATGACCCGGTTGACGCTGCCGTGGACCCGGATGGTCCCGCTGACCTGGTACTTCTCGGCCCGTTCGCTGCCGAAGGGAAAACAGACGGTGGTTTTGCCCTTGGCCGCCGCTTCGTCGAACGCCTTCTGGATATTCTCGGTATCGTCCTGTGCCGAGGAATCCACGAGCTGCCACTTGCTCAGGTCCTGCTCCCACGGCACCTCGGGGGTTTCCTCGATGGGCAGACGAAGCGAGGTCTTCTCGCAGCCGAACAGCGAATAGCCGGTGCCTTCGTAATATTCATCGACCTTGTCACCGTCGAGGTAGCTGCCGTCGCGTTTGCGCAGCAGGTGGCCGTAGCCGGACTGCTTGATGTCACGGATGTACAACCTGCCCTTGTCGTTATAGATCGCGGCGTTGTCTTTGCTGCCGCCGGAAAAATCGCCTTCGATAAAATGCAGGCCCTGGCTGCCCATGTGTTTGACGGCCGGTACGGTGTTGACGCTGGTGAGCCCGCGCATCGCGACACGTGAATATTTATCGATCAGAACGCCGACCTCGTTTTGGTTCTTCAGCGTGATGTGTTCCAGGGTGATATGGAAATTGCCGGACGTCTCGACGCCGCGGTCAAAGCCGAGAACGGTGACATCTTTGATCAGGCCCGGGCCGTTCTGGTGCTGCCGCAGATCCAGGCCGAGAAAGCCGGCGCCTTCGGGGTCCGAACTTTTGATGGTGATATGGGTGCAGGTGCCGGTATTGTTGGTCATATACCGCAGGCCGACCGCGCCGGGATTGCCTCTGCCGGCATCGACCGTCAGGTTCCAGACGTTGTTGTACATCGCGTCACCGGTGCCTTTGCCGTCGTACAGTGACAGGATGACTTTCGGATTGGACTTGTCGCCGTAGCTCTCGCAGTTGTCTTTGAGCTTGATCACGGTGCCCGCCTCGCTTTGTCCCTGGAAGGTGATGTACCGGTCCGCGCTGTGCGGCACGCCGCCGACATAGAGCGTATCACTGACCAGGTAGGTTCCGTTGGGAAAATACAGGGTCGTGCCTCTGCCCTTCCAGTCGTCGATCGCCTTCTGGATCGCCGCGGTCGCGTCGGTCTTGCCGCTGTTATCCGCTTTATACGGCGACTTGGTGACATCGATCACGCCCGAACCTTCCGGGAAAATGATATTCTCCGCATGAACGGTGAAGGCTGATAATAAGATGAAAACTGCGGTGAGTAAGAGGGTCTTCTTCATAATGTATTTCCTTTCGGTCATTTTGTATTTAACTGATTATCACAACGGCACTTACAATAACCCCGCGCCGCCGATTTGTCAACAGCTTTATTTCCGTGCGGCAATGGCTTCTTTTTGAAAGGCCGCCAGGACATCCAGGCGGGCCTGCCCGTCGTAGTGGTGACGAAGGCGGGATTGTTCTTTTTCCTTTTCGGTTTTGGCAGACTTGCTGTCATTGCAAGCGCAGCGCGGCAATCTCAAGACGTCTGGTTCTGGCTGAATTTTACGACAGGAGATTGCCGCGTCGTCGTCTTCGATTCCTCCTCGCAATGACAATGACTGTTTTTCCTTTTGCCCTTTGCTTTTTGCCTTTGTCACGATCAGGCCTTTTTCGCAGGCGATCTTAAATGCCTCTTCGTCGATGGCCCTGGCGTCCCGGCCGATCTTGTGAAGGATCGCGATCATTTTGACGCGGTCCTTCAGCGGGTACCGCTTCGGGAAGTTGGCCTTGATCTCGCTGATCGGCATCAATGTCCCCTCATCCTCTTCGGTGACACGCTGCTTCGGCTTCGGCGGCCGGATGGCCCTGACAATCTCTAGCAGCTTCTTCGTATTCGGAGACGCCCCCGGCTCATGCGTCCGCAACTTCATGACCGCCGACGTCAGTGACTCCCGCGAATACCTGCCGAACGCCGCGAACCAGTCGCCCACATCGAACACACCATACTTCCACTTGGGCCAGCGGGGTGTCACCTGTTCAAAAAACCACGTTTGAAATTCATTGCGAGTCACAAGCCTTCTCCTTTCCTGCGTTAAATAAAAAATTATTACCATTACCATTACTTTAATGATGTATCATAATCCGCAATGACCCTGAAAGTCTTGCCCTCGTCAAACGTCTCATTGTCATTGCGAAGGAACCGAAGGCGACGGCGGCAATCTTCCGTCGTGAGGTTCGGCCTGATCGCAATATCGAGAGATTGCTTCGTCCCGATGAATCGGGACTCGCAATGACCCTGTGTGTGTCGAATGTGTCATTGTCACCCTGAGCCTGTCGAAGGGTCTTCTATGAAGCCAGGCCTGTCAAGTCTAAAATTTGTTTGATTGGTT
>CAZNET010000213.1:0-5191 GCA_964571885.1 uncultured Pirellulales bacterium | reverse complement strand
TTTCCTAAATCCATTGCTAAAATATTCATTTGTCAGGCCTCCTTGTTAGGTTGTCAAAAAATTGAGACAGCCACGATGGCTAAGCTCGTTCAAAGGCTAATTATAGCCGAAATACTTAACCAGCAGGAAGGCCTGGCTTTCATAGTTTCTATTTGATAAAAGAATTCCATCAACAGATCTCTCCGCTGCGCAATATCTCATATTGCTTCGGTCGAAATGACATTACGTTTCAAGATTTGTAGGATGGGCTTCAGCCCATGCGGATTGAAAAATAACCGATTCCTTAGGTCACCAAGACAACAAAGAGAAGCTATAACAGCCCGCGCAAGAATTCTATTCAGTTAATTTTTTACCTTGTAATTCATCCAAAATTCTGCTATAATCCCAAACAGGAGCGTTAAGGGAATATTATGGAAATTTCAACAGAAAATTTGAAATTATATATTTTTACTATAAGCGTTTTGAGGGAAAGATAAAATATGAAACGGCTTAAAAAATTATTTCTAATTTTATCTCCATTTGTAGTTCCATTAATTTTAATGGCACTTTTTACTTCTATTGCGTACTCTCCACTAAACTGGGATTTTGGCAAATGGTTTCATTTCGTAACTTTGAGTATTAGTTTATTGGTCGGATTGATTTTATTTTTCTTACTGCCTGTTTCTTTGCCTGTTCGCCTTTCCTTCTCTGTCCTTTATGTTGTTATCATGTTTTATTTGCTTTTTTGGACTCCTTTTTTTGTCGCTTGCAGTTTTTTTGGTGACTGTCTTTAGGTTGTTATCATTTTAGTGGCCTAAAATTTTCTTTTGTCTTGACAAGACGTCTTGTGGTTTGTTATGAAACCTTTTCTAAATAAAATCGCCTGATCGGCCGATAGGATGGTAAACAGCACTGAACAAAAACCGCTGTTCCAAACGTAGTGTCTAATAAAAACAGTCAATAACGACTTGAAAACACGGTTTTCGAGTCTTTTTCGATTTAAAAAGCAGCAAATAGCAAAAACAAAAAAATCATTAGTGAGTGGCCCGATACTTTAGACTGGCCGGATTCTTTAACACGCTTTGAGCCGCGCTGGGTTCATTTGTCGCTCGATAATAATAACTATCCTAAAATTAAATTAATCTGGCAAGATCATTTTGCCTTTTGGGGGTTTGAGGTCGGTCAAGTAAACCTTGATAAACAAAAGATTAAACCGATCTTTAGAGGAAATAGAGACGAAGATATATATGTAAACAAATTGTCTCCCGGTGCATATATATTTTACGAGAGTTATTAATATCAAAAACCAGTGGTTTATAAACCTTGGTTTTGGCTTAGGATGATTGTTATAAGATTTCATTTGCTTTGTCATATATCTTCAAACAGTGGATATTGAGATTTTTTTGAAAATTTACAGTGGGCATTGAAAAATCGGTGGGTTTGTGTAAACTACTATAGATTGGAATCTAAAAAGTCTATTCTGGAACGGCTTATGAGTGACCATAAAATAGAACCGGCGCAGCGGATCACGCGTCTGCCTCCCTATCTGTTCGGCAGGCTCAACGCACTGAAGCTGCAGAAACGCCAGCAAGGCGCAGATATCATCGATCTGGGAATGGGCAATCCTTCCGACCCGGCTCCGCAGATCGTCGTGGATAAGCTCTGCGAGGCCGCCGCCGATCCACGCAATCACCGCTACAGCGCTTCGAGGGGCATCAAGGGCCTGCTCAAAGAAATCGCGCTGAAATACCGGAAAAAATGGAACGTCGAACTGGACTGGCAAAGCGAAGTCCTCGCCTGTCTCGGTTCGAAAGAAGGCTTCAGTCATATGTGCCTTGCCATGATGGGACCCGGCGATACCGCGGTGGTCCCGGATCCGGCATTTCCGATCCATAATTATTCCGTCGCACTGGCCGGCGGAAACGTGGTCTCGGTGCCCCTGGGAAACGATGAGAAATTTATCAAAAATATCGAATCGGTCATCGAAAATATGTATCCCAAACCCAAGCTGCTGATTCTCAATTACCCGCATAATCCCACGGCCATGACGGTCGATGAAGGCTTTTTCGAGCCGGTCGTCGAACTGGCAAAACGCTTCGGGGTGGCCGTCATACACGATTTCGCCTATGGTGAAACCTGCTTCGATGGTTATAAACCGCCCAGCTTCCTCTCTGTGAAAGGTGCAAAAGATATCGGCGTGGAATTTACCACCCTTAGCAAACCCTATAATATGGCCGGTTTCAGAATAGGATTCGTCGCCGGAAATAAAAATATGATCGAATACCTCGCCACCATCAAAGGCTATTACGATTACGGTATTTTCCAGGCCCTCCAGATCGCCGGCATCATCGCCCTGAGACACTGTGACCGGGATATAGTTCGACAAAACGATATTTACCGCTCACGCAGGAATGTCGTCTGTGAGGGGCTTCGGCGGATCGGCTGGGATGTCGAAACCCCTCGGGCGTCCATGTTCGTCTGGGCAAAGGTACCCGATGAACACCTAAATGAAAAAGGAAGCATCGATTACGCCATGGACCTGATGGAGTACGCCGAAGTCGCCGTCGCGCCCGGAAGAGCATTCGGTGAGCACGGCGAAGGATACATGAGAATCGCCCTGGTCGAGAACGAACAGAGACTCCGCCAGGCAATCAGAAATATCAATCGGTTCGTCAATAAAAAACCCATCCGAAAAGCCTATAAAAAGTGAATCGATTCTGTCCGGTATTCAAAAAAACCAAAAGCTGTCGAAAATAGTTTCAATGTCACCGTCCTGCGAACGCCGATAAACAGGCCTTTAGGGCGGCGAAAACGGCGGTTCTGAGGCGGCGGAAAAAAATTTTCACAATAAAGAATATTTTCGAAAAAAGTCCTTGACTTTTATTGACTCATATGCTCTAATACACATGTCAGCTATGGGGGCTGAAGAAAACTCACAAAGGAAGAACGAAATTCGTTTTTAATTCTTCCGCAAAGTAAACAAGTTTATGTAAGGACACATTGAAGTACATTGGGGTGTAAAAGAACTCGAAGGTACTAAGATGGTGAAGGTACGTACGTAGGTCATTGAGGTTGTTCAGAGTTCTTAAAAAGCTCAGACGCCGGTAGCGTGATCGGCGGATCTGAGAATACAAGACTGCCTTGGGGGCATGAAAACTCCAAATATTTGTGCAGGGGTCTTCTGCGCAAAAACAGAAGGTGCTTGCCGTGACGGTAAGCAGGAATTGAAAATATGAATACTTATATTTGGAGATTAAAAAATTCAGATGAGGGTGACAATGAAAAAATCGTTTTATGCGGCAGTAGTAGTGACATTTCTCTTAACCCAGATCGGGTGGTCATTGACAAGTATGTACTATGACGGCATGATTACCAATCACATCGAAACGGTCGATGAGGATTCGTTTGCGGTGATCGATATCGAATTTGCCGTCTATGACACCGAGAACTCCGCCAACATGGATGAGCTTCTCGCCGACGGCCTCACCGATCCGCAAGGAGGCCGCTATGTCTATGCCTATCAGCTTTTCAATAATCCCGATTTTGGGGACTCGGCCATCACCTATTTTTCAATACTGGATATCGCCGGAGAGGCCATCGACGAAAGTCTGATGTCCGATACCCAGGCTCAGGATGACGGAAGCGGCGGTATCTCACCGCACCCGCAGGTCAGTGAAGATCAAGGCGTATGGGAATGGGTCATGGTTTCCGAAGGGGGACATGGATATGTGGCTAAAGGCCAAAATTCATGGGTCCTTGTGTTGACCAGCGATAGCGACTGGACGGCTGGAACCTTCGAAGTCAGAGCCGTTGAAGACGGCGACAGCGATCTGCCCGTCCCGGTTCCCGAACCCACCACCATTATGTTGATCGGCTTGGGCGGGGCGTTAAGTGTGTTGCTTAAGAGACAAAATCTATCTTAATAACGATTGAATGAAAATGAAACGGCATATGAAACATAGCACAGCGGCGAAAGTGATGAGCGTTCTGATGCTCTTGATGCTGATATCGGTATCGTTCGCGCAGCAGAATGTCTCACTGTTAATTCAGCAAACGCCCCTGGAAGGCGGTAGGGTCAATCTCCAGCCGGGAGTCCATGATTTTACGACCAATTCTCTGGTTCCGTTAACCGCCACACCAAAACCCGGGTATCAGTTTGTGTATTGGCTCGGTGACGTGGACGATCCCACATCGAGCACCACCACCGTTCTGACCGATACGCCCAAGATCATTATCGCCATTTTCGAGAGATCCGAATTCAAATTTCTGGCAACGACCTTCGAAGCCGAACCCACCAGCGCGCCCGGCGGGCAGTTGCGAAGCAGCGCCCGCGATTACGTCCGCCAAGGCAGCGGCGGCGGCGGAGGAAGAAGGCCCGGATCGTTCGAATTTGATTTTCCCGATGAGGAAGTCATTTTTCCCATTCCGAATCCGAACAATGTCGAAACGCCGTTACCGGTCCCGGGGGCGCCCGAGATACCGGAACCGGCAACCGCAGTATTACTGACGGCCGGGGGACTGTTGTTAAGATATCGTCTTAACGGAAAGAACAGAACGAAAAAATGAAATTGTCCCCCCTTCTGTCTTTAGCGTGTCTCCCCGAACGAGCCGCTGAAGAAACAGCCAGAAGGCCGGCCTTCTGGCTCACTTTATTTTAAAAAAACTCAAGACTTCCTGAATACCGCCACGACGTTATCCACTTCGACAACGAACAGCCGGTTATTCTCGAAATCAACGGGGATCGCTTCTTTCGGATTGAACAGAACCTTGTCATACTGACGCAGCGGGATATCCGGGTCGTTTTCGATCTCGGCGGAAATCGCGACAATGCGGCCGGTGATCGTGGGGATTTCGATCGTGTCGGGCAGCTTGATCCCCCCTTTGGTTTCCTTTTTATCTTCGTCTTTTCGGATCAGAACCCGCGGCCCGATCGGTTCGACGGTCTCGAATATCTTCGTTTCGATTTTTTTGTCTTTGTTATCCATCGTTAATAAATCCTGAAAATCTGCAAATACATATTATATCCGATACCGTATGAAAAAGCAAATTTTTGATGCGTTTCTTTTGCGGCAAGCTATTTCTTTGAGCTTGATTTTTTGGATTTGGATTTCTTCCTGCCCAGAATTTCATCCACTTTCTCAAGACTCTCGGGTGGCCATTGTCCCTTCTGCTGAAGCTCCTTCAGGTGATCGAGCTGCTTTATACTCACGAT
>CAZNET010000212.1:0-5193 GCA_964571885.1 uncultured Pirellulales bacterium | reverse complement strand
GCTGAGGGACGCCTCGATGACGATCAAGATCCTCGCCCGGCTCGGCCATTACAATGTCGCGGAAAGATTCTTACAATTTCTTTTGGATATCCTGCCTTTTAAGGACGAAAAAATACAAATACTTTATCCGATCAATCACCGCAGGCGTCTGACGGAAAAGGAACTGCCGTGGCTGGGCGGTTATGAAAATTCAAAACCGGTGCGTACCGGCAACGCCGCAATAAAGCAGAAACAAAACGATATTTACGGCGTGGTGCTCGACGCGATCTATGAGAGCCTGACCCTTTTCCATGACGACCTGAATCATAAAGAGGATTTATGGACCGTCGTGCGGACCCTAGCCCGGCACGTCAGGAGCAACTGGAAGAAACTGGATTCGAGCATCTGGGAGTTCCGCACCGAGCAGAAGCATTTTACTTTTTCGAAGATCCTGTGCTGGGTGGGCATGGACCGGGCGGCGCGGATCGCGCACATCTTCGGAATGCAAAAGGATGCTGTCGATTACGCGTACTGGCGTGACATGATCCGCAAAGACATTCTCAAAAAAGGCTGTAACAAGGAGACAAAGGCTCTGACCCAGTATTACCACGGCACCTCGATGGACGCGGCCAATCTGCTGGCGCACCAGTACGGATTTTTGTCGGCCAGGGACCCTGTTTATGTCAACACGGTATTGAAAACCTATGAATCGCTTTGTCATAACGGCCTGATGTATCGCTATAAAACACCCGATGACTTCGGCAAGCCAAAATCGTCCTTTACAACGTGCTCGTTCTGGATGATCAAGAGCCTGTATCTGATCGGCAAACAGGACCAGGCAAAGGAAATGTTCGAGGACCTGCTCAAACACGGCAACCACCTCGGCCTGTACAGCGAAGATATGGACTTTGTCACTAAACGCCTGCTCGGCAACTTCCCGCAGGGCTACTCGCACATCTCACTGATCGACACCGCCCTGACACTGTCCCAAACCCCCCGTTGGTTCGAAGAAGCGGAAGATTTCATGCCGTAAAATTATTTAAGCCGTGCCGGACATGTTGATGGTTTTTCACTTGTATCTTTTACCGGTTTGCCGGGCGCCTTTAAAGCTGATTTTTTCGCCGTCTTTAATAAACTTGTATTCGTAGACAGAAATTTTATGAACCGTCTCTTCTGCAGTATTGATCACTTCAACAATCTCTTTGCTTTCAATGATATGTTTATCCATTGCTTTCCTGCCGGCCGCATATTTTTCCAAAAGCTCCAAAGCGGTAGTTTGTTCGGCAGTGACATAAGCAGGAAAAATAAGTGCTGTCAGGACAATGATAACAATCAACCACTTCATCGTTTTCACCTCCACTATGATTTTTTTTATTGACAATGTCATTTTGTGGAAAACAGCGAACATCTTACTTTACGGATAATAAAAGCGAAATGTTCAAAAAAAACCACAGGCAATTCTACTGTATTTGCCTGGCAAATATAAAATAATACACCGGTCATGTTTATTAAAAATTTGCTTTTAATTTGACGGATATCTATGTTAACCTTGTTCTGCCTGGTTAACATAAGTTAACTTGCGAAATCAGCAATATTGACGTAAGAAATTGTAATATATAGTTAGATAAATTGTTTTTTGGTTGCGAATGCGTTTCTGACATCAGGCACAAGACCTGTCATCGTTTAAGAAGAAGGACTATTATGAACACGGGTAATGAAAAAATGGATCGAAGGGATTTTTTGAATCGTGCCGGCGCTGTGTCGGTGTCAGTGCCTTTTTTGTTGAACGGTTCGCTTGCTCAGGGCGATGAACCATCATCGGAAAATGAGACAAGTAAGGTTAAGCTGGCGGTGGTGACCGGCGGTCATGCTTACGATGTGGTCAATTTTCGAAAGCTGTTTCGTTCGCTGGAGGGTATCGACGCCTATGTGCAGCACATGGATGATTTTGCCGGTTCCGGACGTGAAGGTCGAAAATTTTACGATGCGGTACTGTTTTATATCATGCTGATGGACGGGCCCGTCAATAAAAAGGGGCAAGGCGCAACCGGCAGGGTCAAAGAAGCCATGGAGCAGTTAGGCTCGACCGAACAGGGAATCATTATTCTTCATCATGCTTTGCTGGCCTATCCCAATTTTCAGCCGTGGTCTCAAATGGTCGGCATACAGAACAGGGAAATAAAATCGTATAAACATGATCAGGAACTGATAATCAATGTCACCAACCCGGATCATCCTGTCACGAAGTCGATGCATTCATTTAAGATGACCGACGAGACCTATGTGATGAACGAACCCGGCGACGACAGTGACATTTTATTGACCGTTGACCATTCCCGGAGCATGAAGGCGATCGGCTGGATGCGGCGATATAACCGCTCCCGCGTCTTCAATCTTCAGTCCGGACATAACAACAAGACCTGGAGCAATCCCAATTTTAAGAAAATCCTGCGCCGGGGAATCCTCTGGACCGTAAAGCGAATTTAATACCTTGTTTCAGAAAAAATTGTCAGCAGGACTGGATCAGCATATTCTTTATCTGTCTGCCAGCAGCTCCAGGGTCATTGCCAGATCCTTATGACCGCCGACGTATTTATACTGGCCGCCGGGAAACTCGCCGCTCTGAATGACCGATAGACCTTTAGCCTCAAGTGCTTTGACTTTTTTATCAATGTCTTTGACATGAAACGCCAGATGCTGGATTCCCGGGCCGTTTTCTTTTAGAAAGTCATTCCAGACACTCGGCTGCCCTACAGGTTCGATCAGTTCGATCATAAGGCCTCGGCTTCTTAAGAATGCAAGTCTTGGTCCGGCCTCGGTCGGTTTGCCTTTATACTGTGTATGCGCCTGTTCGTAAGGCGCCGGCTCATGTATTTCGGGAACGCTAACTCCGAGAAGGTCGGCATAAAGCTGTGCAGATTTTTCAATCTCCTCAACGACGATCGCCACATGAACAAACTTGCATTTAGTGCCGAGTACTGATTCGGCGGTGGTGTTATCAGTGACATTCGCATTTTCACTTGATCGCGACGAATAGCTGAATACAGCAAGCGTTACCAGTAAAATAATCAATGAGAAATATTTCATTTTCATTCCTGCCTTTCATTATCTATTTTTATGATCACTTAATTTCCATGTTTATAGATGCCACGGGCTGCGCATTGAACAGGTCAACATACGATTAGCGGCAGCATCATTCGTTATCTGTTCTTTTTTCGGATCCCATTTTAGTTTTGAGCCGGTCAGCATCGCGATATTAATAAGGTGACAAATTGTGGCCGTACGATGTCCGACCTCGGCCGGAGCAATCGTCTGACTGCGAGACTTCACGGCCTCCAGGAAGTTGCGATGATGGCCGGGAGTTCGGCCCAGGTGTTTTTCATTTGAACCGATCGTTTCCGTCAACAGCGACGCGGGCTCGGTCTCGAGCCGGCCGCCGTGAATATGGATAAATATCCAGCCGTTTGTGCCTTCAAATTTCAGACCGCGCGGTTCATTGCTGCTGCCGACAAGTCGAACACCGTTAGCGTATTTACATTCAAAATCATAGTCTTTGAAGTAATTGAATAATCCGTCACGCAGCGCTGTTCCGGTACCGCTGATTTCGATCGGTCCGGTGTCATCGGCATCATTACCCAATTGAGCGATGTCAATGATATGAGCACCGCGGTCGGTCATTTCACCTCCGCCGTATTCCATGATATACCGCCACCAGAAAAAGCATCGCATATCGTTATAGGGAACCTTAGGTGCCGGGCCAAGCCAGAAATCATAATCGAAGCCTTCGGGGACAGGTGTGATTGGTTGTGGCGGTGAATCATTGAGCAGTATCGGAAGCTTATCGACATTGGGCATATTGATATAGATCGTATGCAGTTTACCGATGCGGCCGTTCTGAACCAATTCGCACGCGAACCGGACACTGTCATTTGATCGTTCATGGCTGCCGGTTTGCAATATACGGTCATATTTTTTGACTGCATCTACAACGGCCCTGCCTTCAACGATGTTATTAACCAGCGGTTTTTCGCAGTAAATGTCTTTGCCTTTTTTTGCGGCTGCTATGGAAATCAGGCCGTGCCAATGGTCCGGAGTGCATACCGCAACCGCATCAATATCATCCCGCTCAAGCAATCGTCGAAAATCCTTATAAGCGGCGCATCCCTGATGGCTGCCCGATGGTTTTTTCTTTGCATAATATTGATTCACTATCTGCCGGGCGGGTTCTCTGCCGGCTGCCGGCCATTGCCAATAAAATTCTCTATAGCTTCTTGATGTATTGACATCGCAGACAGCGGCAATCTGGACATCCGGTTTATTCAAAAACGCCTTCATATTATAGATACCCTGTCCCCCGACACCGATACAGCCCATCACGATCCGGTTGCTGGGAGCAACAGTACCCGCTTTTCCAAGGGCGGATGACTGAACGATAAATGGAAATCCAAATGCCCCTGCTGTAATGCTCGTTGCTTTTTTCAGAAATTGCCTTCTGTTAACATTGCTCTGCATAACAAATACTCCTTGTCTGAGAATTCTTTACAGCAGAGTTATTATAATCTGATATATATGATATTTCACATTATTTTTTGCATAGTGCGGTATAATGTCAGAATTCGCGATAAAATTCGTGGTAATTTGATAACAATTCATATAGAATCATAGAGAACCGTGATTTAATTAATCTTTAATTATGACGTCGAAAGAACGCATTTACGCGACATTAGCAGGACAAGCGGTTGACCGGATTGCGGTGACGCCGATATTCATGTCCTGGGCGGCCCACTATGCCGGGCACAGGTATCGAGATTATTATCTTGATGGGGATGTGCTGGTTAAGTCCCAATTAGCTGTCACGCGTGATTTCAATATTGACCAGATCAGTGCGATCAGCGATCCCTGGCGGGAGGCATCGGCTTACGGTGTTGAATTTGACTATCCCGAAGAAGGTGTCGGCAAGCCGAAGGAACTACTCATAAAAAACCCCGAGGATATTTCTAAAATTAAACCTTTAGAAATTCACGTTTCCGTAAGGATGAAACAGCGTGTCGATAGTGTTTCAAAAATGGCATCGGCGATGGGCAAGACGCATAGTGTGCTCGGCTGGGTGGAGGGACCTTTGGCCGAGTATGCGGATCTGCGGGGGGTGGAAAACACGCCGGAATGAGCGCAAAGAAGATAAAACAACTAAATAATCGCATACAAAAGATAAAG
>CAZNET010000211.1:3075-5208 GCA_964571885.1 uncultured Pirellulales bacterium | reverse complement strand
GGCAGCAAACTGACCTAAAAGGCATTTGTCATATCCTGAAATTGAAAATTTAGCGGGCACATCGTTCCCTCGCGTCGCCGCCACATCGATCGTGACTTTTATTCCTTTGGGAACGGGCAATTCAACAGGATGACAATAACCTACCTGAAAAACAAGTTTATTGCCCTGTTCCTTGACATTAAACCCCGTACCATAGATCTCCATTTTCTTTTCAAAACCTTTGCTGACACCGGCAACCATATTGTTTAACAAAGCCCGCATCGTTCCGTGAAGCTGCTTATTTTGCCTGATGTTCGGCTTTTCGTTTTCAATAACAATCTGATTATTATCCACTTTGACCTTGATTTTCTCGTGACAATCCATCTCTAATGTGCCGAGCGGGCCTGTCACTTTCATATGCTGGCCTTTCTGCTCAACTTTGACCCCAGATGGAATATCGATCGGTTTTTTTCCAATTCTGCTCATTAGCTCACCGTACAAAGTATTTCGCCGCCGACTTTACAGTCCCGGCATTTTCTATCACTTAAAACTCCTTTACTTGTCGAAACCACCGCGATCCCGAGACCATTAAGCACATGAGGCAGTTTCTCGACCGGCGAATAAATCCGTCTGCCCGGCTTGCTGATACGCTTGATCTCGTTAATGACCGCATCGCCTTCGTCCGAGTATTTCAATTCAACTCTTAAGATACCCTGTTTATTGTCTTCAATAACATCATAATCCTTAATATAGCCTTCTTCCTTTAAAACCTCTGCAATGCCGACACAAATTCTGGAGGATTTGATATTCACATATTTCTTGTTTATCCGTGCGGCATTACGTATTCTTGTCAACATGTCAGCTATTGGATCGCTTAAGCTCATTTTTTATCTCTTCATAGTCCTTAAATATTTCTTTTTACCAGCTTGCCTTTTTAACACCAGGGATCTTGCCCTCATTTGCCAGCGTTCTGAAACAAATCCGGCAAATCTTAAACTTTCTATAAACGGCTTTGCTTCTGCCGCATAATTCACACCGGGTATATTGTCTTACCCGAAATTTCTGTTTCTTTTTAACTTTGTTTTCTAATGCTTTTGTCGACATTCATTATCTCCAGCCTTTTGTGGCTCAGGTCCTGAACGGCATTCCGAACAGACTCAGCATCTTACGTGCTTCTTCATCTGTTTTGGCCGTTGTTACAAACGTTATATTCATACCTTGCTGAGACTCTACTTTCGCAATATCGATCTCCGGAAAGACCGACTGCTCCGAAAGGCCCATTGAATAATTGCCACGTCCGTCAAAACTATTCGATGGCAGGCCGCGAAAGTCCCTGACCCTCGGAATCGCCAGGTTGATCAGTCTGTCCATAAATTCATACATTCTTAAACCGCGTAATGTCACCTTTAGACCGGTCTCATTTCCCTGGCGTACTTTAAAGTTCGAGACGCTTTTCTTGGCACGGCAGGTAACCGGCATCTGTCCGGTAATCATCATCAGATCTTTGCGGGCATTTTCAAGAAATTTTTTATCCTGAATCGCCTTCCCTACGCCCATTGAGACAATTACCTTTTCGATCTTTGGCACAGCCATCCGGTTGGTATAACCGAATTCCTTTACCAGTTCCTCAATGATTTTCGACTTATAGATATCTTTCAAACGAGCCATTATCTACCCATACAATAATTATTTTTTACTGCCTCTTTTAACGAGACCGATTTCACTGCCATCCATTGAAATTCGTTTTTTTGTTCCGTCTTTTTCCGTTTTAAAATTGATCCGGCTGCCCTTATTGGTCTTCGGGCTGACCGGAAGGACATTACTGATGTCAATCGGCTTTTCAATACTGATTCTGCCGCCCTGCGGATTTTTCCGCGACGGGCGAACATGCTTTTTAACAACATTGTGCCCCTGAACAATCACTTTCCCTTTAGCGGCCAGTACACGAAGCACCTGCCCCGTCGCTCCTTTGTGATCGCCGGTTATGATTTCTACCATATCGCCTTTTTTAATATGACAAGCCATTTTTATCTATACAACCTCACTCGCTAAAGAAATAATCTTCATAAAGTTTTTTTCTCTCAACTCACGCGCCACCGCACCAAAAATACGGGTCCCGATGGGATTGCCCTCACCGTCGATCATCACAGCGGC
>CAZNET010000211.1:0-3065 GCA_964571885.1 uncultured Pirellulales bacterium | reverse complement strand
GGACTTTTCGTTCGCACAATTACACACTTATACACTTTTTTGTCATCAAGCTGACAATTCGGCAGCGATTTTTTAATCGCAACACTTACCACATCACCAATCGAGGCGGTGGGTCGAGTCATTTTGCCTTTGCGTGAACCGCTTCGGCCCAGGACCTTTATGCACAGCGCACTTTTCACGCCTGAGTTATCTGCGATGTCCAGCATTGTTTCCTGTTGTATCACGTTGAAATTCCTTACTAGCTGTAATAACTGCTAATCAAGCTCCGTTAACGCTTTTTGGCGAATTTTCACCAAACGCCAGCTTTTTCTTTTACTATACGGCCGGCAATGAGCAACTTCTACGATATCACCGACATTGGCCTGATTATGCTCATCGTGCACGCTCATCTTTGTTCTGCGCCTGACATATTTTCCATATTGCGGATGTTTGATCTTGTATTCTATCGCAACGGTAATACTCTTGTTGCCGCTTTTGCTGACGACTTCAGCCATGACCGTTTTTATATTTTCATCTTTCATAGATTCAACCATTATTGCTTCGCCGTTTGTCTTTCGTGTAATATCGTTTTAACCCGCGCAATATCACGTCTGATATCCCTAAGGGCCTTAGCATTTTCAACCTTTTCTGTCACTGACTGAGACTTAAGTTCAAACTTGCGTTTCTGCAGTTCTTCAAGTCTCTGTTCGAGTTCATCAGGACTCATTTCTCTATATTGCTGTGCTTTCATATTTCAACTGTTTCCTTAAAGCGCATGTCTTCTTCTGACAAACCTGCATCGAATCGGCATTTTATGAGCCACTCTGACCAATGCCTGCTTGGCAACACTTTCTTCGACACCGCCGATTTCAAACATAACCGTTCCGGCCCTGACGCGGGCAACCCAGAAATCGGGCTCGCCTTTTCCTTTTCCCATTCTTGTTTCCAGGGGTTTGGAACTAACCGGCTTATGGGGGAATATTCGAATATACACCTTGCCTTCACGATGCAGAAAATGCGTTGCGGCGACTCGGCCGGCCTCAATATTCCTGGCACTGATCCAACTCGGTTCCAATGCCTGAAGCCCGTAATCACCAAACGCGACATAGTTGCCTTTGGTGGCTTTTTCACGCATCTTGCCTCGCTGGCTTTTCCGATATTTAACTCTTTTGGGCATTAAAGCCATAATTTCAAATCCTTACATTTATGATGACGTATCACTGCTCGTATCCTGTTGAGGTGGCTGTTCAGCTTTACTCTCATCAGGACGACCGCCTGAAACCTGATCACTTGTTTTGGGTTTTTTAGGGCCGGCTGCAAATTTACCGCCCTCGCGATTGCGACGCGACGGTCTTCTGCGTCTCGGCACGGCAGTCAGCTCTTCACCAAATTTGCCTCTGTAAATCCATACTTTAATGCCGATAGCCCCGTAAGTGGTACGGGCGGTCGCAGTGGAATAATCCACATCGGCATCCAGCGTGTGAAGGGGAATACTTCCCAGTTTCTGGGTCTCTTTTCGTGCCATTTCGGAACCTGCCAGCCTGCCGCTGCAGATAATCTTAACTCCTTTGGCTCCGGCATTGACGGCGGCTTCGCAAAACTGCTTCATGGTCCTTCTAAACGAAGCGCGTTTACCCAGTTGTTCGGCGATGGCTTCAGCAACGAGAGTCGCATTCAGGTCGGGTTCTTTGATTTCAACGACATTGACGTTGACCTTTTTACCGGTCAAATGTTCCAGTTCATCCCTTAACAGATCGACCTCGCCGCCCCGCGGACCGATCACAATGCCGGGCCTGGCGCTATGTAATGTCACTTTAACTTCGTTCCTGGTTCTGATGACTTCTGTTCTGGCTACCGCGCCTTTCGGCATCTGACGATTATATTTCTGATCCACATATCGCCGGATTTTCTCGTCTTCCACGAGAAAATTGCCGTAATTCGCCTTTGGCGCAAACCAGGTACTCTGCCATCCCCTGGTGACGCCTGTCCTAAAACCGACTGGTGATACTTTTTGACCCATAATCTGCCTTTTATAATTATATCTGTGTCACTTTAACATGAATGTGACATGCCTTTTTTCTTATCGGGTGAGCCCGTCCACGATCCTTCGGTATCCATCTTTTTGTTCCGATCCGTATGCCGGCGTCATCGACCCGTGCCTCACTGACGAATAAATTATCAACGTCCGCCTGCTGTTCGTCGGCGTCGGCGATCGCACATCGTAAAACCTTATCGATCATCGTTGCGGCTCGTTTGCGCGTAAACTTCAAAATATCCAATGCATCCTGAACGGGCCGGCCCACAATTAACTGAGCGACCAGTCTGACTTTGCGTGGCGACATCGGGGCATATTTATAACTGGAGTGCCAATCCTGAAGATCATTTTCCTCAACCCGCAATGCCCCGGCCAGCTTGTGAACATCCTCTTTGCGCGGAATCGGTCTAAATTCCCGCGTTGCCAGTTTTGGATCGCCGCCGACGCTTTTTTCTTGTCCAGACCGCCCCGGACAATTTGATCAGCTAACTGGTCAACGCTGATACCACGTTGCTTACAATATTCTTTGAACTTCTTAGCACTCAACATTTTTTGATCAATTCCCTGTTACACAGTTCTATTTGATTTTCTTACTCGAATGGCCTTTGAACATCCGGGTCAATGAAAACTCACCCAGTTTATGTCCGACCATATCTTCGGTTACAAAGACTTTGTTAAAAACCTTGCCGTTATGGACTAAAAAAGTAAATCCAACAAACTCGGGTACGATGGTGCATCTTCTGGCCCATGTTTTGATCGGTTCTTTCGTCCCTGCATCGATCTGCCTGGAAACCTTCAAAAACAACTTTTCGTCAACATAGGGGCCTTTTTTAAGAGATCTTCCCATTCAATTACCTCGTTAATCTTTATTACAGGACAAGTTGTCCCTGTCGTTTATTTTTCCTTCTTCTGATAATTCGTTTATTGCTGATATTTCTCGGATTCCTGGTTTTGCCGCCCTTGGCCATGACCCCGGTAGGCGAACACGGATGGCGGCCGCCGTTGGATCGGCCTTCCCCGCCGCCCATCGGATGAGCGACCGGATTCATGG
>CAZNET010000210.1:0-5214 GCA_964571885.1 uncultured Pirellulales bacterium | reverse complement strand
GGTGACATTTGGCGGGGGGATGACTATGCAATAGGGAGGATTGTTATTATCCGGCTCGGCATGAAAATAATTTCCGTTCAGCCAGATCTCATTGGCCTGCTTTTCAATTTCTTTCGGCTCGTAAACCTTGGATAGCTCTTTTGCCATAATTTCATCCGAATTCATATTAAAAAAAATTCCGCACAGGTCCGATCACCGGCGGAATTTTATATTAATCAATTCAATCGGCTTTGTAAAGCCAACTTTTTTTGTTTAGTCGATATTCATCGTCAGCAAAAATTCGGCATTGCTGCGTGTTTTGCCGAGCCTGCTCTTGAGCAGTTCGACCGCCTCGACCGGATTGAGATCGCTGAGGACTCTACGGATACGGTAAACCAGTTCAAGTTCGCGTTTGTCGAGCAGCAGTTCTTCTCTTCGGGTGCCGCTTCGGCTGATATCGATCGCCGGGTAAACCCGCTTATCGACCAGCCGTCTGTCGAGATGCAGTTCCATATTGCCGGTCGCTTTGAACTCTTCGAAAATAACTTCATCCATCTTCGAACCGGTATCGATCAATGCCGTCGCGAAGATGGTCAGTGATCCGCCGTGCTCGACATTTCGGGCCGCACCGAAGAACTTTTTCGGCATCTGCATCGCGCCGGCATCCACACCGCCTGTGAGGATTTTCCCGGAATGGGGCATTTCTGTATTATACGCTCTAGCCAGACGGGTGATCGAATCCAGAAGAATCACAACATCTTCGCCATACTCGACCATACGTTTTGCCTTTTCAATGACAATCTCAGCAACCTGGCAGTGACGCGAAGCCGGTTCGTCGAAGGTGGAGCTGATAACCTCGACATCTTCAGCTGTCTTTCGTTCCATTTCCGTTACTTCCTCCGGGCGTTCGTCAATAAGCAAAACAATCAGACGAACCTCCGGGCAATTTGTGCTTATGGCATTGGCCATCTTTTGCAGCAGAATCGTTTTACCGGTTCTCGGCGGAGCCACAATCAGGCCACGCTGTCCCTTGCCGACCGGTGTGACCAGGTCGATAATCCGCATGTTCAGTTCCTCGGATTTAGT
This sequence comes from uncultured Pirellulales bacterium, assembly GCA_964571885.1. GTDB lineage: Bacteria > Planctomycetota > Phycisphaerae > Sedimentisphaerales > Anaerobacaceae > CAZNET01. The sequence goes on along the minus strand of CAZNET010000210.1, from coordinate 4,149 downwards.
CTCAAGAATGAACCTTTCTTCCGGATGTAAAGGAGTCAAGTCGCTAAAAACCGCCTTTTCAGCAAGGTTGTCCGGATTTTCATAGTTGATCGCTTCGACACGCAGAAGGGCAAAATACTTTTCGGAATCCTTGGGCGGACGGATCTGGCCTGAAACCGTATTGCCGGTTCGAAGACCAAAACGTCTGATCTGGGAAGGCGATACGTAAATATCGTCTGGACTGGAAAGATAATTGTAATCCGGATTTCTTAAAAAGCCATAACCATCCGGCAAAACTTCCAGAACGCCTTCGCCATACATCAGACCGCTTTGCTGGATACGCTCTTTTAAGATACGGAAGATGAGTTCCTGCTTTTTCAGCGCGGTGAACTCCTTGATATCTTCTTTGCGGGCCAACTCATGCAGTTCCGGAACACTGAGCTTTTGCAAATCCGTCAGATACAAATCGCCTTTCTTGATTCGCTCATATTTAGCATGTGTCGATTCATCGGTTTCTTTGCTCTTTTTCTCAGTGGAAGTGTCTGTTTCTTTTTCCTTAGCGGGTTCTTCAACAGCGGTAGCTGTTTCTTTTTCCTGCTGTTGTTCTGTTAGTTCTTCGCTGTCTTCAGAGGCAGACGTGGTGTTGTTGGTACTGGCCGTTCTTCTCTTTTTCTTTTTGGTTTTCTTTTTGGTTTTCTTGGCCATTATTGCTCCTTTGTGTGAATTAAACTGTTTAAGCTACCCTTTGTAATATTTCTTTTAGACGAAAACGGGATTTGACTTATGATCAGCAGAGTAATCTAAAATTTTTATTATATGTTATATACTCTCTCGATAATATCGCCTGCTTAACCGCTAAGCAAGTGAAAAAAACCTTCGATTTGTTTTCGTAATTCCGGCAATCCGGCACTGTTGTTAATCGTATTATCGGAGAGCTTTCGTTTATTGTCCAGAGAAAATTGAAATTTTTCTCTTAATTTTAGCTCATTTTCGTCAAAATTATGCGTATTTTTCACTCTTTTTGCCCGAATTTTCTCATTACAGTCAATAAAAATGATTTTGTCACATTTTTTATGCCAGCCAACCTCGAATAATAATGGCATATCGAGGACAATCGCTTTTATATTTTCATTTTCCTGGTATCGATTTATCAACTTCTGCACTCTTTCCAGAACCAGTGGGTGAACGATATTATTGAGTGCTTCCAGTTTATGATGATCTTTGAATACGATAGAAGCTAATTTTTTTCTGTCAATGATTTCTTTATCATTTAAAATATTTTCACCGTAGGTCATCACGATTCTATCTTTTATTACCGGTTTGTCAAGTATTTCGTGAACAATTTTATCCGCACTGATTACCGCACAGTCTAACCTGGCAAACTCAGCCGCGGCGGTGCTTTTGCCGGAGCCGATGCCGCCGACGATACCGAGGATCTTTTTGTTATGAGGTCTTTTCACAAATGAGCAATCTAAGCACTTGGCATCTATCCGTCAAGATAAATCCACTGCTTGCTGTTGACTGGGTTATATCCACGCAATATGTGGCGGTACTTGAGAGGGGGTGTTCTTTATTCAAGGAACGTAAAGTAATTTATTCAAGCCAGTAATCCATAAGAATTTTTAAATCGTCAAAAGCGACATCACCGGAAAGGTCTATGTCGGCTCCATAGCAATCATAAGGTGCAAGCCAATGTAAAGTAAACTCGAGCAGGTCATTATAATCAACCTCTCGGTCGCCGTCGAGATCCGCACCGCCGCAGGTCCCGCAATTGTTTTTTTTGAAATAATTCAATAAAAGCGCATAATCTATGAAATTAATTTTGCTGTCATCGTCGATATCCCCTTTGGCAAATTCACGCGGGCACTCATTCGTAAATTGGTTTGTCAGGATTGAATAATCAATAAAATCAACTCTTTCGCTGTCATTTAAGTTGATTCTTTCTCGGGTCAACGATGGGTAATCCACATCGTCATTGATAATCCATATATCGCTTGTGCCGTTATCCGTTTCATTTACAAAATCCCAACCGGCTGACGTGTAGGTATTTGCATCATACATTTGTGCCGTTATTAAACCTGTTCCGCCTCCGCTGCTGATTAAAATGTTACTGGTTTCCGTGTCCCAGTAAGCGTCGTGAATGAGACTGTTCATGCTGAATCCGCATAAACCGCCGATCGAAGTTGAATTAAGACCGCCAATAACTTTACCTGTTGCGTAACAATGGTCAATTGAACCGTTGTGCTGATTATAACCGCATAAGCCGCCAATATTACTTGAAAAATCCCCGCCTTTCACCGAACCGGTTGCATAGCAATTGGCAATCGGACCGGAATTGCTTCCGTTAAGTCCGCCTAATGTATTTGAATCCCGGCCTGCATTGACATTGCCATGAGCTGCGCACTGAACCGTTTGATTATCATTGCCTCCGCACAGCCCGCCCAGAAAACTCGAATTATTTCCGCCTTTAACAAATCCGGCTGCCAACGAATTGCTGATTTGACCGAAACTAAATCCCACCAAACCTCCCGTGAAATTTGAATAGTTGCCTACATGAATGCAGCTTCGTGAAATGCAGTTATTTACAATGCTTGCTGGTGTTTCGTTACTTCCGCATAGCCCCCCGATGCCGCTCGCATCATTTCTGCAGGTAATCGATCCTGACGATTTGCTATTCTCGATGACGCCATTATTATTCCCGCAAAGCCCGCCGGCGGCCAATGTAATATTACCGGTATTAATGATTATGTTTGCCTGACAATTGGAGATCTCACCGACAAGGTTTTCACCGCACAAGCCGCCAATGAACCGAGAATTATTGCCCGTTATCAGCAGACCTTTTGATGAGCAATTTTTGATTTCGGCGTTCTCACATAATCCGCATAACCCGCCGAGATATGATTTTCCCATGATATTAACATTTTCGATTTTCAGGTTATATACCGAGCTGGTTGTTCCAAAGCTGCCAATCTTTCCGAACAAGCCGAGAAAGCAGCCTTCGTTTTTATTGATTGTCAATGAAATGATTGAATGGCCATTGCCGTTCAATGTTCCTGTGAAAGCAGTGCCCTGAAAAGTGTCTTGCGAGTCATTTATATCCGGTGCGATCAATGCCTCATCGAAAATGAAGCCGGCCAGATTGATGTCGTTTGTCATAAGAAAATATTTATTATAATCTTCAATATGATTTCGGATATCCATAAGATTATTTGGGGTGGCAATAAGGTACGGCTCAGTTTTCGTTCCGGCCCCGCCGGAATAACGGGCAAAGCAGGGAAATATAAGCAAGGATAGAAAGATCAAAACAATCCAGGCTGTTTTCATCTAATCGGTGCCTTAAACATTCATTACGGTTTACTGTCAGTTTCAGGTAGCCGTATCCTTCTGGATCCATCCTTCTAAATACCCTCCAATGTTAGATTTATAGTTACGGCCTTATAAATTGAATATTATAACAAAAAGCACAAAAAATGCAAGCAGAATCCCCAATACAGGACTATTGAGCAAAACTTAAGGGCACCTCTAAAAATTCATCTTGGCGGATAAGCGAATCTTTTTGTTTATGTGTATCGTCAGACAAAAACCACTTCAGCTTCGGCTAAAGCTGATTTTTCTTCCTTGACGGAAATCAAAAATCCTCTATTTGCCGTCCAAAAGCAATTATTAGAACAAATCTTAAATATTTAACGTATTTTTTATTTGCAACCAAGTTGCATGTTGATATGATTAGTAGCAGATTTCTACCATGGCATTGTTTCTGAAAGATTCAATATCAAGGGTTGTTATTCGTTGAAGTATTCAGAGTAAAAAATCAACGGTGAATTTGGAGATCATTGAAAGTGGCCAACGGAAAATTAAAGAAAATTTTAGTCCAGTTAAAAGACCATTCGCCTTTTACATTGTTAGGCGCTTTTTGCGGTATTGTTTTTATGTATTTATTCAGGAATATTGACGAATCAGGAAGCAGGGCATTTTTTACTATTTTTCATCCTGCTCACGTAGTTTTAAGCGCAATGGTTACCGCTTCCATGTTCCGGCTATTTGAAAAAAAGAAGAATATTCTTATTGTATTGATTGTCGGCTATCTGGGAGCGATTGGCATTGCAACTTTGAGCGATTGTGTTATTCCTTTTTTGGGCGAATCCATATTAGGTATCACTTTTCCAACGC
>CAZNET010000209.1:0-5219 GCA_964571885.1 uncultured Pirellulales bacterium | reverse complement strand
ATATCACTGTTTATCTGGTTTGTTTTTACAAACCATTTCAGGGAATTGTAATCGCCTTTGTCATCGAAGCCGCCGGGGCCCTGATCCGGAATATAGATCCAGTCACCTTTGCGGATAGCCAGATGGGTCGGATATCTGGGTTGTAAAATAAGATGGTCGCGGACAGGGGGTTGCGATTCGCCGGTTAAAAGCGGGAGAATATTAAAACTGTCGGGACCTTCATCTTCTTTTAGCTTATAACCCAACAAGGCAGCAAACGTCGCGAGCATATCAACACACGAAATAAGCTGGTTGGATTTCGTGCCGGGTCTGATTCGCCCGGGCCAGCGAGCGATAAACGGAACGCGATGGCCGCCTTCCCAGATGTCAAATTTAAATCCGAGCAGTTCTCCGTTCAGGCGATGTCCTGATTCCCATGCCTGCACGCCGCCTTGGTTGAGCATTCCTCCATTATCGCTGGTGAAAATGACAATCGTGTCCTCGGTCAGATTCTGTTCATCAAGCACATTCAAAATCTTGCCGACCGCCCAGTCCAGTTCATGGACAAAATCTCCATACGGCCCGCAACGGCTGGTTCCCTTGAATCGATCGTGCGGCGTAAAGGGATGGTGGATGTTGGTCGTAGCGAAATATAAAAAGAAAGGCTTTTCTTTATTTTCCGTGATCCAGTTTACAGCTTTTTTTGTCAGCGTCGTGCATACCTCATCGTCTTTATATAAAGCATGCGCCTTTGTGGCCCCGCAAATCTTGTCGGTCCAGTATTTTTCCGGATACTGCTTCGACGAGTGTTTGCCCCTGCAATCAAAAACGAACGGATCGTTCGAATCAAAACCAACAACCCTGTGATCTTTTACATAGACAAACGGCGGGTGGCTGTTTACCACGGGAACGCCGAAATAGCAATCGAAACCCACTTCGAGCGGGCCCGGTTTCAATTCGCCGTTGAAATCCGGTTTTTCTTCACCGAATCCAAGATGCCATTTTCCAATGCATGCGGTTGAATAATCGTGCTTTTTGAGAAAACTTGCGATAGTTGTCCTGTTTGTATCGATCAGCAGTCCGTCAGTATGAAATACAGGCAGCCAATTGTTAATTCGCCAGGCGTATTGACCCGTGAGCAGGGCATATCTCGATGGCGTGCAGACGGCTGAGCCCGAATGGGCGTCAGTGAACAGCCGCCCCTCTTCGGCGATGCGGTCGATATTCGGCGTTTTTAGTTTTGCCGCGCCATAACAGCTAAGATCACCATATCCCAGGTCGTCGGCATAGATCAAAATGATGTTCGGTTTGTTTCGTATAGGACTTTCGGTTGTTTTCGCTTTTGACCGTTCGCACAAAAATGTACTGACACCAAAACCGCTTAATATGAAATATCCCGAACCGCGGAGAAACTTTCTTCTGGTCAAATGATTCATTGAAGCCTTCATGGTTTTCTGATCGATCTATTTATATTACCGTTCACTAAAAATATAGCTTCTGAGATTGTCTGGGTCAACTCAATTTTCAGAACTCATGGACAGTTTACTGACAAAAGGGTTGATATAAAAACGATGTTTTGAAATAATGTTCTCATTATGGTAAATCAAAAAATAAAAATAGTATTAACGTTATTTTTCGTAACTGTATCAGCCTGCTGTCTGCGGGCTGATATCGCAGAACGTATCAATAAAATCATCAACGATCCGAAACAGAAGGCCGTCGAGTTTTCCATCGATATCAAAAGAGCGGATTCCGGTGAAATACTGTACCGTCATAATGCCCGCAAGGCGATGATCCCCGCATCGAACATGAAACTCATTACTACCGCGGCGGCCGTCAAAGTGCTTGGTAAAGATTTTGAATATGTCACCAAAGTCGGGCTCGACGATCATACGCTGGTTGTTATCGGCAGCGGCGATCCGATGATCGGTGAAACGCAAATCTGTCAGCGAAATCAAAAAGACCGTTTGTGGATTATTTCGGATATTATCAAAAAGTTAAAAGAAAACAATATCAATCAGGTCAATGATATCATCATCGATACCACCGTATTTGATGATATCCGGGTTCATCCTTCCTGGCCCGCCGACCAGTTAAACCGCTACTATGCCTGCGAAGTCAGCGGATTCAATATCCATGAAAACTGTATTGATGTTAAAGTGACCAATAAACAAGGCAGGATATACATTGATGTCCAACCCCGAACAAATTATATGAAAATCATCAATAAGGTCAGACCCATACGAAAAGGCAGGGGGGCAGTAGGGGCGTTGCGGACGGCATCGGAAAACCAGATTATTATTAACGGACGATGTCGAAAGAGCCAGGGACCGTTCAAGGTGGCCATCGAAAGACCGGCAGCTTTTTTCGGCTTTGTACTGGCCGAAAGACTGGCCCAGAACGCAATAGCCACCGACGGACAATTAGTAGAGGCGTCATTCGCAATAACAGACAGCTTTAAGATTATAGCCGAATACAAAACACCGCTTTCAGACTGTCTTTCCATCTGTAATAAAGACAGTTTCGGCATGGCCGCAGAAGCGTTAATGAAAACTCTTTCGGCCAAAAGCTATTCTTTACACCGCTACGGAAACTGGGAACACGGTCAGCAGGTCATAGCGAATTATTTGGCTGGGATCGGTATTGATCCCTGTGAATTTGTGATCGATGACGGCAGCGGGCTCAGCAGAAAAAATCGATTAAGTGCAAATGCCATTACAACGGTGCTGCACGATATCTACAAGAGTGATGCATGGAATATTTATAAACCGTCCTTAGCCATAGGCGGGATAGACGGTACCATCGCGAGATATTTTCGCGAAAATCCATATAAAGGCAGGATCATCGGTAAAACCGGTTATATCAGAGGCGTCAAATCATTCTCGGGAATATGTAACACCGAAAAAGGCGACTACCTGTTTTCGATCCTGTCCAATCAGGCCAACGGCAGAACCCGGGGAACGTTAAACGATATCGCAAAAGCAGTCGTTGACTGGGGACAGGAACGATAAAGATTCATTGCTTACCATTCGGTCAGCTCACCGATAAACTCTTCGACAAGATCCTTCATGGTTACGATCCCAATCGATCGTTTATAACCAAGCCGGGCGGGGCGTGACACTAAAATAATTTTTAGAGATTCATTCTGCATAATCTGAATTGCCTCGCTGACAGAGGTATAAGCTGACAGGGTTTTTACTGGTTTAACATAATCTTCAAGACCGTTTATCTGGTCTGGCCGACATAACAATTCATAAATATTGATGTAGCCGATGATGTTGGTTATTGTATCTCTGTAAACAGGAAAGCGTGTATGTCTTGATTGTTTCAGTTTCCCGTACAGATCATTTCGGTTTGCGGTGACTTTGATCGAATCGACATCATTAATAGCCGTCATGACATCGTTGAGGGTAATGTCGGAAATATTTACGGTTCGGTTGATGATGTCCGTTTGGGTGATACTAAGCAAACCTTCCTCGATTGTGTCATGCATGATGGCCTTGATATGAGGCTGAAGCGCCATTTGACCTGAAAGAGGAGCCCCTTCGGATCTGTGTGTAAACCGTGAAATGGTCTTGGATATGAATCTCAACACAGCGACCGCTCCAGTACAAACCGTTGTTTTATGAAAGAGATAAAGGATCGGTGACGACACAACCATCAGCTTTTCGGACTTATGAAAATAAAGGTTTTTCGGTATCAGTTCGGCAAAAATAAACAAGACCGGCGCGGCGATCAGCGTGGTTAGAAATTCCACCGCATGTTTGCTCCCCATGGCCTGTAGAAGAATATAGGTCACCATGCTGGTGAGAAGATAATTCGCAAGATTATTGCCGATCAGAATCGAGATCAAAAGACCGTGCGCATCCCGAAGGCATCGGCCGAGCAGTATATACGGAAGCTTTTTGTTCTGGATGCCGATCCGCAGTTTGAGCCGGCTTAACTGATACACGCCCGTCTCCGCTCCGGAAAAAAGCCCGGAAAGCAGGATGAAGACTAAAACAAGAAAACCGAATATCCAGAATTTAATCATGATTGTTTATCTGCTCAAAACTTAGCAATACCGATTCGATCCTGTGCTTGCGGATCTTTTCCACGGTCAGTTTCATACTTTCTATGGTAACACTGTCACCTTGCTTCGGCATTTTACCGAGCAGGGATGTCACCAGGCCAGCCAGCGTTGACATCCGGGTTTGCACGTTTTCGATCCCAAACGCATCAATCCAGTCATGAACGGATAAATTACCGGCCAGGCGGTATTCGAACGGCCCGGCCTGCTCGATAGGAGATATTTCAGGCCTGGCTTCGATCGGCCCGAGCAGTTCTTCGGCAATGTCTTCGGGACACACCCACCCGGCGATACCACCGTACTCATCGACGACCATCGCGATATCCGTGTTGGAATACCGAAAAAACTGCAGCAGCGACTCGACTTTTTTCTGCTCGGGAATGTAATGCACCTTCTGGACGAGCCTGTCAAGAGTTTTGCCGGGATTCAACAGAATCTGCCGCAAATAAACCAGGCCTGCGATATTGTCGATTGTCTCGACATAGACCGGTATCTTGGTTAGATGATTTTCGAGCATCAACTGTTTGGCTTTTTCCGTCGATTCGGTGACATTGCAAACGATCATATCAACCCGCGGCCGCATGACATGGCGAACTTTCAGCAATCCAAGATCCACAATTTCACCGAGCAGTTTTGTTTCGTCTGTTGTGATAAAGCCGCCTTTCCGGCTGGCGTCGAGCAAAGACTTGAACTCTTCAGTCGAAATATGGGATTTTTGTTTCGTCGGACCGAGGATCAGTTTTAACGCGGGATCGATAATAAAAAACCTGAAAAGGAAAATGATGGGTGAAACGATCTTCGTCAAAAAATAAGCCGGCAGAGAAGCCAGGATACTGATTGATTTTGAATTGGAATAGGAAATAAATTTCGGGATGATCTCGCCTAAGAGAATCACCATGATAAAGGTTATGACCGCTGTCAATGCCGCAGCCATTACAGAAATACGGTTCTCTATGTTTACAATCAAAATACTGGAAACGGCAAAAAACAAGATATTAACCGTCATATTACCAAGCAGAAGACAACTTAAAAGCTTGCCAGGTGTATCAAGGAGAAACGGTACAAGGTGATGCAGTGTATGCTTCGATTTTTTCAATTGATTCAATTCTCTTTTTGAGAGATTAAAAAAGGCGGTTTCCGAACCGGAAAAGAATGCGGAAAAGCACAGCAA
>CAZNET010000208.1:0-5226 GCA_964571885.1 uncultured Pirellulales bacterium | reverse complement strand
TCGACCGTATCACCGGGTTCGACTTTTGTATCCGATACATTGACCGACCAGATACTCGAGACATTCATACGATTTTTGAGGGACACATCGAGATCGATGGAGCGGATCCGTACGGTCTTAAAAGGATTATTCAGCAACAGGGTCACGACGGAAAAAGTCTCCTGGATCATATGGTTGTAACCGGAGCGGGAAGAAATGTTTTCGATGTTGAGTTCTCTTCCGTCTTCGAGCCAGATCCGCACGTTATACTCCAGCGTGTGTTCGGGCGGGATGCTTCCGTCGGAAAGCAAGGCACCGACCGAGGCGGCCCTAAGGATCATCGGTGTCATAAAAGAATTGTAAGCGATCTGACAATTGTATATTTTTGTTTTGATTTCGTTATACCGTTCGACGGAGATATTCAGAGGGATCATCCTTGCTTTGGCACCGAGGATGCCCTGCACGGCGGTGGCCTGGTCGGATCGCAGGGCGCCGACGATCTCGACGGCCTGTCCGAACTTGAACGAACGATAGAGATTCGAAACGATGGTATGGATATATCCGGTGGCCATGGGGAAATCGACGGGCCCAAAGCCGAAGAACTGATGTCCGAAGCCGTACACTTTATTGTCCACGACGTCGGTTACCGTACCGACCGCATCCATGGAGATATCGCCGGTGACAAGCGGCACAGCGAGCGTCGCCCCGGGTTCGAGGGTAGCCGGACTTTGATCCGCCAATGCGGTTGAGGAACCGCCGCTCATTCCGGAAACCACCACAAAGCCCAGCGGATCCAGTGTATTTTCCAGTTCGGCGACTGCTTCGGAGGAAAGACCGGAGGTGATCAGCGGACACGGCAAGGTATTGTATGCCGAACGGTTTTGGGCAATTTTTTCCACTATTTTTTCAAATTCATCACAGACCTTTTGGATATTCAGAGGTGTGGAAAAATCAAAAGAGTAGGCCAGTTCGGATGAAGCGGCTAACGGCGAGGCAAAGTCGACCTTTCCGACCGCAAGCATCTCTTCAATTGGAGTTACGCCATAAAGCGGATCTTTGCTGAAGGTCCAGCCGAAAGCCAGTGCCCCTGCCAGCCGGCCTTCAATATAGACGGGCGAACCGCTGCAGCCGGCGACCGGACCGGTTTCGATGAACCTCGGGTCGGTTCCGCGCACCATAATCGCATTTTTACCGGGTCGGTAATCGCGCACCACACTGAGCACTTCCAGGTCGAAACGCTCAATCGCCGTAGCTTTATAGGACGTCAGGCAATAGGCCTCCATTCCCGGTTTTATCTCATCGATCGTGATATAACGATTTTTATCAATATCTGCAGCAATCGAAACCGCACAAAACAGACCGATCACGCCAAAAAAAATAAGACTGAAAACAAAAAAATGCCTGCTGGGATTATTTATTCGTTCAACTGTCATTTATTTCTTCCTGAAAAATAATTAAAAAACAGTTTATAAACGGGATTTTTCATATCTTTGTCCATACTATACGTCCGTTATGACAAGAAGATTTTATTATTAAAACAGATTTATTGCAAGATAAAAGAGATTTTGATAAAATACCGGTTTTTACAAATGATTCAGATTAAAACATAACGAAATTCAAAACGGAGTACACTATGAAATCCGAGCATCGGCACGAACTGAAAACAAACGAATTAGCTGAGTTTATTGAGCATTTTCCTCAGTGGGCCAAAAGCAATATGTGGCGTATCATTTACGTGGCGGTGCTTTTGGTTGTCGTAATCGGCATTTATTTTGCGAAATGGTATTTCAGCAATGTTTATACTGTCAAAGAACGTGAAGCACTGACGGCCCTTGCGACGCAGGTGAGTCGAAGCAAACCGAATATTGTCCGCAACCAATCGCAGGGATTTGACAATTCTTATATGCTGATCGACCTTGCGAGAAACCTCCAAACGACGTCGAACCAGCTTAGCAATGAGACGATGAGCGCTGTTGCGCTGATCAAAAGCGCCGAAGCCATCCGGATGGAGGTTCATTACCGTCTTGATTTTGTGACCAGCGAACAAATCCAAACAAAAATGGCCGAAGCGCAACAGCTATATGAGGAAGCGATCGCGAAATCCCCGACAAACACCTCACTGGTGGGCATGGCCAAATTGGGAGTCGGTTTATGCCGGGAAGACAGCGGGGATTTCGAAAGCGCCCGGTCCATCTATCAAACTATCATCGATGACGACCGGTTTGCCGGGACGGCGGCGGCGGCCCAGGCGGCCATTCGTCTTAAAATCATGGACGACTTCAAAGAGGAAATCACCTTTTTGCCCGCCCCGCAGGCGCCGACACCGGCGAGCGAGGAACTGATCCCGATCGTTCCAGAGGATGTGAACGCCGAGGACATTTTTGTACCCGGTGCCAATTTTATTACGCCGCAGCCATGATCTGTTTTTTGCGATGAGTGACGATCCGAACAGCTCTGAACCTCTGGTTCTTCACGTCGGCAACTCGGTGAAGGCGCGGCGTATCGATAAGTATCTTCACGGTCGATTCAGTCATTACAGCCGGGCGATGCTGCAGCAGTTGATCAAGGCCGAGGCGGTCAAGATCAACGGCCAGACGGTCAAGGCCAGCACGAAGATCAATCCGGGCGACATCATTGAAATCAGTTTGCCCGAGCTTCCGAAAAAAGAAATTCAACCCGAGGCTATCCCCCTCGATATTCTTTATGAAGATGACGATCTGATCGTTCTGAATAAGCAGGCGGATATGATCGTTCACCCGGCCCGAGGCAACACGCACGGCACGCTGGTCAACGCGCTGGCGCATTACAGTGATCATTTATCGAGCGGTCTTGGGGATTTTCGTCCCGGCATCGTTCATCGTCTCGACCGCAATACCACCGGTGTGATGGTGGTGACCAAGAACGATATTGCCCAGTGGAAAGTGGCGAGGCAATTCGAGAACCGAACGATCCAGAAGACTTATCTCGCGATCGTTCACGGCAGACCCGATCTTGACGCCGATAAGATCAGCGCTCCTTTAGGCGTTCATCCGAAGGTACGAGAAAAATACGCCGTTCGAGCCGAGACGGGCAAAGAGGCGGTGACGTATTTCCATGTATTGGAAACTTTTCGGGGTTATTCGCTTTTGAAGCTGACTCCCAAGACGGGCCGAACGCATCAGATCCGCGTACACCTGTCCCATATTAAACATCCGATCATTGCCGACGATATGTACGGCGGCAAACTGATATATCCGTGGCAACTTAAAGACGGCGAGCAGACGGTCGAGCCGCCGGTGATAAGCCGATGCGCACTGCATGCTTTTTCAATCGAATTTACACATCCGACAAACGAACAAACGGTCTATTTCGAGGCCCCTTTGCCCGACGATATGCAAAACACGCTCGAACTGCTGCGAAAACATCGAAGCTCTTGATCAGGACAAAAGCTCGCAGCGGTCTGTTTTCGGGTTGTCGGTGTTGCTGAACACTGTCAGAAAAATCTCTCTGTCGGAAGTGTTTTTGATGGCGTGGGAAGTGCCCGGCGGAATCTCGTAGAGTTCCGGTCTGTCGCCTTTGATCACGATTTCGCTGAATCCTTCGTTGCTATGGGTCTTATAAGCCACGGCTGCCGGTCCGCCGCAGAAGACAACCCATTCGGTGGAGTCGGGGTGTACATGGTTGCCGCGGACAGCGCCGGGTTTGAGTGAAACCACATGCATATTACCGATGTCTTTGCCGGTTAATTCGACGATTTCCAGCGGCGCCATGCTCCAGCCGCGGCTGTCGACGCTTGTTTTTTCATCGAGAATAATTTTTTTCATAATTCACCTTATTCCTGCGGCAGCTTCGCCAGGTCGGCATCGGCCCCGGCGACCATCAAAATGTCTCCCTCATAAATCATCGTGTTCGGCATAGGGACATTAATTACTTTTTCACGTTCGGCCCGCTGCACCTTGCTGTCCTCGCTGCGTTTAATGGCCACAAGATTGACATTATATTTCTGACGTAACTGCAAATCCATCACGGATTTATTATCGAAACTCGGTGGAGATTTTACACGTGCCAGGCTGTACCCGGGGGCAAAATCGATTTTCTCGCCGATCTGCGGGGCAATCAGTTTGAATGCCCATCGCTGCGCCGATTCGATCTCGGGATAGATGACATCGGTGGCGCCGACCTTGGCGTAAACTTCGCCGGCGATGAGGTCCTCAGCGCGGGTGTAGATCTGAGGTACGCCCATCTGTTTTAGGTTCACGACCGTCAGGACGGCGGCCTCGAAACCCCTGCCGGTCGCCTGACCGATACCGACGATCGCCACATCGACTTTATTGGCGCCCTGAGCGGTCATGGCCTCTTCATCGGTGCTGTCGAGTCGCACGGCCAGGGACACCTGGTCGCGGATCGATTCGACTTCATCGCGGTTTTTATCAATGGCGATGACTTCGGCGCCGCTCATGGCCAAATCGATCGCCAGTTTTTTACCGAATCTTCCAAGTCCGATCACTGCGAACTTTTTCATTTTTCTACTCCCATTCAACAGGGCCGATCCTTATCCGACAATAATGGCTTCCTGCGGATAATTGAATCTGGCCGGCTTGATATTAAAGGTCACGGACGCCAGCAGCGTCAACGGTCCGAGCCTGCCGATCAGCATCACCGCGATGATAATCAATTTTCCTGCCGCTGTCAAAGACCCGGTAATACCGGTGGACAACCCGACGGTCCCCAGGGCCGAGGCCGATTCGAAAAAGATATCGGACAAACTAAACGGATTATTCCGTTCGGTAATGCTTAACGTTAAGGTTGTCAAAAATAAGACCAGGATAAACAGCAGCAGGACGGTAATCGCTCTGCCGACAATGACCAGTTTGATCGAGCGTCTGAACATTTCGACCTCCTGTCGTTTTTTCAGGGCCGTCACCGCGGTCATAATCACCACCGCGAGTGTCACTGTCTTGATGCCGCCGGCCGTCGAACCGGGCGAGCCGCCGATGAACATTAATAAAATCAAAATGAATTTGGTGACCTCGGAAACGGACGCGATATCGACGGTATTGAACCCGGCGGTTCTGGCCGTAACCGATTGAAACAGCGCATCGAACACCGAACAGCTTTGACAGTCGGTGCCGGAATTGGTAGTCCGCTCGAATAGATAGAACATCGCCGCGCCGAGGATAATCAGCACCAGGCTGACCACCAGAACGATCTTGCTTTGCAGGTTCAGCCGTTTGGGTGTGAGCCGGCTGTTGTAAGAAGTGACTTATT
>CAZNET010000207.1:3010-5245 GCA_964571885.1 uncultured Pirellulales bacterium | reverse complement strand
CGGAATGCGGTTTAGCTTCTTTGGGCAGATCTTTGAAACGAACCGTAAAGTCTTTCGCCCCCGGATTGTAACTGCCGCTGTCGATGATTTCATTTCCGCTGATCACTCCCCAAAAGGATTTGTTCAAAACGATCCCGTGGCCTTCATGCCAGCAGAAAATATTACTCGTGAGGTTAAACTCATGGGTACTTTCACCTAAAACCGCAGGTCCTCCGATCTGAAACGACCTGCATCCCGAGATCAAAACACTGCAGCTGCCCTCATGGACATGATAGCCGATCTTCCTGGCCTGATAGACTGAGCAGCCCAGGATATTGATAACGGTACTTTTACGACACTCGATCCCCGTTCCGCCGCCATAAGTAATACACCCGCTGATGCTAATGGGTATATAATTGCCTATCCTTTCAAGCTGATTATTATCAAGATAAATATTCGCTTTCTTATTGCCTGCCGCGGTACATCGACTCACGTGGCTTAAAAAGCAGCCGTTTTTTAACCAGATGCCGTATCCGCCGAATCCGATGGCGAAAAGATCATGCACCTTACTGTCACCGCAGTCATCGAGAACAACACCCGCTGTTGATTCATTGCTATCCGAAGCGGCCACGGTCAGATGTGATATTTCCACACCGTCAATCCCTTTGCAATATATCCCGACACCTTCTTCGTTTACTTTGGTGACTTTCAGCTTTGTCCCCCTGCCGGCCCCGCAAAGCCAGATATTGCCGGATAGTTTGATCGGTTCGGTTATATCATATTCACCTCGATTAAGCTGTATTTTACCGCCGGTTTTGGATAACAGGTTGACCGCATGATGTATTACTTCACTGGCATTTTTTGACGATTTAATTGTTTTGTTATCGAATTGTCCTCTGAGAATAGTACGATCGCCTTGTTTAAAGATTTCATAATCCTGCATCACAGGTTCATTCGAATCAGCTACGCACAAACCCAATAAGATTGACAAAATAATTGTCGATATCACTTTTTGATATTGTTTAAACCTGATCATTTTACTACTCCTCGATTATATAATTTTATCTTAACCGTGTTTTGCCCGGCATGGCTATTTCTCTGACAGGCAAATTACCAAGTTCATATTTTTCCGGAGATAAATCCAGTTTCGATGACTTTATGACCCAGTCCCATTTCAGCGCCCGGCCGGTATAAGCACTCATCCTGCCCATAATGGCGGTAAGTGTGCTTTCGGCTGCTCGTTTTCCTTCATTGATCGGCTTGCCGGCTCGGATACTGTCGATCAAGGCTCGGTGTTCTTCGAGCATCCCGCCGCCGCCGTCTCCATCGAATTTATAAGCGTTTTGACCCTTGATATACCCCAACGAACGTGTTGTATAGGACCAGCCTTTTGTACCGGTGATTCGTTCAGCAACCATATGGGTTGTCCCTTTGATCTGACTGCACATGCTTGTTACTTTTCTGCCGTCGGGATATTCGTATTCAACGGCAAAATGATCGAACACATTGCCGTATTTTTCACCTGTGCGCACCTGTCTGCCTCCCATGCCAATGCACTTTGTTGGATGCGAATCCATTGCCCAATTGATGATATCGAGATTGTGCAAATGCTGTTCGACAATACAGTCACCGCTGAGCCAGACAAAATACGGCCAGCAGCGTATTTGCCATTCCATATCCGACCACTGAGGCTGACGCGGATAAAAATGCCAATCCTGACTGCCCCAATTCCAGTAACAACTACCGCCCATGATCTCCCCGATCCGGCCGTCTTTTATTCGTTTCATAATCTCGATATATTGCGGTTGATAACGTTGTTGTGTGCCGACCTGGATTCCCAGATTTTTCTGTTTAGCAAGCTCTGACGACTTTATGACAGAACGTGCTCCCACAGGATCGACCGCAGCCGGCTTTTCGAGAAATATATGCTTGCCTTGCTTGACCGCCTCTTCCATATGAATAGGCCGAAATCCCGGCGGTGTGGCCAATAGCACAAGGTCGATGTCACTTGTCATGACGTTCTTATAAGCATCGAAGCCCGTGAAACAAGTTTCTTTGTTAAATGCAAGTGTTTCTACAGGCAGTTTCTCCTTAAGCTTAGTAATGGAACTGCCGATCTTATCTTCAAACACATCACCTAAAGCGGTGATCACAACACCATCCGATGATTGCACACAGTTGATCGCCGCGCCGGTTCCGCGGTCGCCGCAGCCGACAAGACCGTAAGCAGGCGGTAGGGCACGGTAAAACCGCGTG
>CAZNET010000207.1:1067-3000 GCA_964571885.1 uncultured Pirellulales bacterium | reverse complement strand
ATTTGATCCGAACCTGCCGCATAGGATGGGCCAGCATTGACTCCCAATGTCAACAGGGACACTGTTGCAGATTTCTTCATGAATGCCCGTCTTGAAAAAGCAGTCATTTTATCCTGACCCATTTTTCTATCCTTTCACATTTAATTGATTAACACATAAAATGCATGTAATATTCGCTGTAATAATGATCTTTATAAACAGATGTTTTGTCCTTTTGAATTTCATCGGCTTCATGGTAAATGTTTTTGCTACGACTAACAAGCTGAAAGTACAATATAAAAACACTAAATGCAGTCACATTATGAAGCTAACTATTTTTTTACCAGCTTCACACCAGACTGATAGGATTTTTTCAGATCACTTTCACTCAGCTTCACGTCCACACTGGCCGGAATCATTCCAAACCAGAGTTTGTCGACAACCCTGGCTCCCATAAGTTCCACTGATTCTTTCATGATTGACAGCACTCTTGGTGTCACGATCCTTCCCATAAAGGCGGGCATGGTACCCGACGTTATGATGACTGCTCGTTTTGTTTTTTCTTTGATCCGCTTTCTCGGCGGCCTGACTTTGCCGTCCAGTTCCCATTTGCCGTAAACAGCCAATCTCTCAATAAACCTCTTCATAATAGCGGTTACCGCTCCAAAATTTACCGGACTGGCCAGCACGATGCCGTCCGCGGCATCGATCTTATCAAGAACACGTTGCATTTCATCATCGATCACGCATGTGCCGCGTCTTGCATCCGGCGTATCGATGGTACATTTGCGGCAGTTTCTGCAGAAGTCGATAGTTCTATCGGTCAGATAGATTTTATCAGTTTCCGCACCGCGGCTATGCGCTCCCTCAAGCACTTTCGAAACCGCGCTGTCAATGATCTTCCCTTTACGATAGGTTCCTAAAACAGCGATTATCTTCTGCATTCTTTATGAACCTTATAACAGCCAAAACATTACGTTCAACTTCTTTCGCATGTTATAAATAATTTGTGAAATTAACAACGTTTAATTTTACTATCATAACCAACGGAACATAAATAGTATTTGAAGAAAAGTAAGAACTGCTCTCCCATCTCTACTGGAGATGTTTACCCATGATATTTTTAGACTTTTATGCCACAGAATGAACCGAGCTCATACCAACAACATATGCTATGAACTTAATGTGTTTATTTTTTTTGTTGCGTCAATCGCACGTGATAAGCCGGTGGAAATCGCTTTGAGAAAATGCAGCTCGCCGTCTGTGAGGTTTACGTCTGACGAACGGTAAACGAGGATGAAGCCGAGTGATTCAGCGCGTTTTCGAAGCGGAATGGTGACGGCGGATATTTTTTTCAGCTCCGCCGGATTACCCTGGATGCCCATCGCGAGCATGTCTTCGAGCGTGCAGAGTTTATTGGCTTCGCAAATATTGTGCACCAGCTCGGAAGTAAAGCATTTTTCGAGTTTTCTGCCTTCGAGTGAAATAGGCTGGTCGCTTTCGAAAAGGTGCAGACCGAAACTTCCTTTGTCTCGCAGAAAAAATGCAACGTTGGTTCGGGGAACCTTTTCCTTGATCGGACCGCACGCCGTATAAAGCAGCGTGTTGAGATCATTGATACCGAGGATTAACTCGTAAAAGTTGGCGGTGAAGCTGATTGTCTGTAATTTGGCAATGAAATCTCGGTATGCAGCAATCATGTCATTGCAAAGAATATCTATTTTATGCGATTGTTGTTTTCGCTGTTTATTGACTCGTCGCAGTATCTCGCGAAGTCTTTGATTTCTTTTCTTTAGGTCCATAGGCAATTGTATTTTCTATATACGCAAAGTTTATATAGATTTCGGTACAGATGAGGTCTCTCTTTAGCTGCGATTGACTACTTGACGTCAGAAAAATGTTAGCCCTATAAATATCAGGTTATCAGCTTTACAGGGATTGACATTATAAAATG
>CAZNET010000207.1:0-1057 GCA_964571885.1 uncultured Pirellulales bacterium | reverse complement strand
TGGAATTTTGATAAAATCAGATTTTTAATCAACGAAGCCAATGAAGCGGATAAGTGTATAAAAAAGGGAGACGAAGGTTTTAAGATAAGAACATTCGTCAACCCGCCTCCCTGTTGCAACATGCCCTTTATAGTTTTGGCTCAATGCCCAAGCTGCACTTGCAACGACTCCAATATAAGATTTACACCAACCGGTGTAAAGTCAAATTAATATTTTTTTTAGAATCTGCGTCTATGATGATCGGCAAATCGGTGTATGTCCGTTTTGTTTATCAACTTACATTATTGGTGAGTGGCAAAAATACTTCAACGGTAGTGCCTTTTTCGGGTTTGCTGTCGATGCTTATTTTACCCTTATTTAAATGGATCAGTCTTTGAGCGAAGGACAGACCCATGCCCCTTTTCCTGCCGGCCGGTTTAGCTGAAAAAAACGGTTGTGTTGCTTTTTGGAGCGTTTCACTGTCCATGCCGCAACCGTCATCCCGAATGGTAATTTTCAGCATTTTATTTTCTTCGTTTGTTTGGGTGGTAATGTTAACCTGACCGTTCAGATCTTCATAGGATTCGATCGCATTTGAAATAATGTTTGAGAACGCCGAGGCGATTTGCGCTGAATCAACGTAAATCTCGGTGGTGCCGTTAACAAAATCCGTATTAATCGTCGCATCCTGGTTTTTCGTTCGCTGGATTGCCAGTTGCGTCGCTTCGTCAAGAATCTGTCTCAGATCGGTATGGTTTGGTTTTGCGAGGCTGGGCTGGGCGTAGTTCATCAGGCTGTCAACGATATGAGTCGCTTCCTTGGCGTTTTCCTCGATTTGAGTAAGTATCTTTTTCTTTTCGGGATCTTCTTCGCTCTTGCTGAGCAGTTGGATTCTGCCCCATATGACGGACAGAGGATTGTTAAGTTCGTGGGCGGCGCCGGAGGCGATTTCAGTCAAAGCAGCGTGAATATCGGCAAATACTTTTTCTTGCGAAACGGATCTCGATTCTTCTTGAATAGCGGTCGGTTGCTGGATTTTTTCGACGACAAAAACCTTACTGGTGCCAGGGGCACCTGC
>CAZNET010000206.1:0-5248 GCA_964571885.1 uncultured Pirellulales bacterium | reverse complement strand
GCCAAGAATCTCGAGGCGATGGGCATTGACATCGTCGTGATCCGCCACAGCGCCGGCGGCGCCCCCAAATTTTTGAGCAGAAACATCCAGGCCTGCGTGGTCAACGCCGGTGACGGCTACTGCGAGCACCCGACTCAGGCACTTCTGGATGTCTATACCATCCGCAAACAGCTCGGCAGCCTTGAAGGATTAAAGATCGCGATTGTCGGTGACATCGCGCATTCGCGTGTGGCCCGCAGTGACATGTGGGCAATGACAAAGCTCGGTGCTGAGGTGACATTCGTCGCCCCGCCGACGCTGATGCCGACCAAAGTCAATGAGTTGCCGGTCAATATCAGTTATTCGCTCGACGAAGTGATCGAACAAGTCGATGTGATTAACATGCTGCGGATCCAGTTCGAGCGTCAAAGCGCCAATCCGTTCCCGTCGGTCCGCGAATATTCGCACTACTTCGGCCTGACCGCCGAGCGGATGAAAAAAGCCAAACCGAATATTCTGGTCATGCACCCCGGCCCAATCAACCGCGGCGTCGAGATCGAAAGCGAAGTCGCCGACGGCCCCAACAGTGTCATTCTCCAGCAGGTAACAAACGGATTAGCGGTAAGAATGGCCGTCCTGTATCTCGTAACACAGGGAGCGGCCCATGAAAAATAAGGATCGAATCAAACTATGAATTCTGAATTACTGATAAAAAACGGACGCGTGATCGATCCGGCGAATAAGCTTGACAAGGTTTGCGATGTCTTGATCGTGGACGGAGTCTTCGCCGAGGTCGGCCATGTGGACAAGGTCCTGTCACCCGAGGTGACAATGATCGACGCGACGGGCAGGATCGTCACCCCCGGACTGATCGATATGCATGTGCATTTCCGCGAACCCGGCGACGAAGAGGAAGAGACGATCGCCAGCGGCTCGGCGGCGGCGGTCAGGGCCGGCTTTACCTCGGTGGTATGCATGCCCAACACCAAGCCCCCGATCGAGAACGAAACCGATGTCGAATACATTCACCGCAAAGGCCGGCAGGCCCGCAAAACCCACGTTTACACGATGGGCTGCGTTACCAAGGGTCGTAAAGGGGTCGAGCTGGCCGAGATGGGTTTCATGGCCGAGGCCGGCGCGGTCGGGTTTACCGATGACGGTACCGGCGTTCAGGACCCGGCGGTTATGCTGCGGGCGATGAAATACGCCTCGATGTTCGACGTGGTTATCTCCCAGCACTGCCAGGACGATGCGTTCGTCGGCAAAGGTGTCATGAACTCCGGCTATTACTCGACCGTGCTGGGGCTGCCCGGCATGGACGTGCTGGCCGAAGAGGCGATGCTCTGGCGCGACATCCAGCTTGTCAAAAAATCCGCCGCCCGCTACCACGCTCAGCATATCTCGACCACCGGCTGCGCGGACCTGATCCGCCGGGCCAAAGAGGATTCACTGACCGTAACATGCGAGGTGACGCCTCACCATCTGCTTTTGACCGACGAGTGCTGCGCCGACTATGACACGAACTACAAGGTCAACCCCCCGCTGCGGTCGGCCCGGGATGTCGAGGCCCTGAAAAAGGCGGTCGCCGACGGCGTTGTCGATGCACTGGTCACCGACCACGCACCGCATCTGCAGAGCGAAAAGGAACTGGAATTCTTATCCGCTCCCTTCGGCATCGCGTCGCTGGAATGTGCGCTGAGTTTGTTCATCAAGGCGCTGATCGAGCCGGGCATTCTCGACTGGCCCGCGATGATCAGGATGATGACCATCAATCCTGCCCGCATCATCAATATCGATAAGGGAACAATAAGTAAAGGCAAACAGGGTGACGTCACGATCATCGACCCGGACTTCGAATACACCGTGGACAAGAATTCCTTTCGCTCGAAATCGAGAAATTGCCCTTACCACGGCTGGAAGGTCAAGGGCAAGGTCGAGCATACGATCGTCGGCGGCGAGATAAGGTATTCGGCCGAGTAGTCCCATGCCTACGATCATCGACGGTTACAACCTGCTGCACGCCATTAACAAATCTTTCGAGCGCGAAACCGAGCTTGACGACCTGCGGCTTTGCCGAAGTATCGGCCAATATCTGAAGATCACAGGCGAGACCGGCCGGATCGTCTTCGACGGCATCGGGCCGCCGGAAAAGACCGGCTTCGACTATATCAGAAACCTTGAGGTTATCTTCACCGGCCAGCGGACCGACGCCGACACCGTTATTGAAAACGAAATCAAAACAAGCACCGCCCCGAAAAATCTCACCGTCGTAACCAACGACCGCCAAATATTAAAGGCGGCACGAAAACGAAAGGCCGCCACCGTCAAATCCGAAACCTTCTGGTCGAACATCTGTAAGATACTGCAGCGCTCAGCAAAAAACCCCGAACCCCAACAAAAAACAAAAGGACTGAGCCAAAGCGAAACCGACCAATGGATGAAATTCTTCGATATCCAGTAATCGTCACTCGTCGCTTGTCGCTCGAATGTCATGGTGAGGCCAGTAAGGCCGCGGCAATCTCTTATTTTCCATTGTCGATTCTCTATTCTCTATCCGCTGGATCACCACAAAGCACACAGAGACCACAGAGATAAAAAAACGCAGAGCGTGTCATCCCGAGCTTGCCGAGGGATCTGTTTAACAAGCCAGGCCAAAGGCCTTCCATATATTTGCTTTTTACATCTTGATATTTTATTTTATCCACGGATGAATACGTCCGCCTTCGCCTAAAGCTACGGACGGACAGGGATTAGCACGGATTATTTGGCACCCTCAAATAAAGTACCGGACACCTCAAATTTCTCAGTTTTTCTTATATCTATTAGGGGGTGCGCGGTAAGGACCTGTTGGATTTATTTGTTACAGGTGTTTAGTTAACTTACATGAAGGGAAATTTCGACAACCCCAAAATTGAGAACCTGCCGATTTTCCTTTCTTAGCTGTTCTAAGAACCATTTCCTTGCCACATTTAGGGCAAATCGGCTTATTTCGATTATTTATTACATTTTCTATATGATCGACTTCATCTATTTCTGATTTTAATAAATAATCCGTCATTTTTTTAGAAAGCTTTTCAACGGTTTGAGTGGTTATAATTTGATCTTTATAGGAATTAAGGTATGAAGGCAATTCGTGCAATTCAATTACATTGTCGGGCATTTTACTTTTAAACTCACTGTCACCGGTAAATACAATAATAGAGAATATTTTATTCATATTTACATTAAAAAATTTTTGGACAGCTTTTATATGCTTATAATTTTGACGTAATGGGTTCTGAAATTTATATTTAATAGAAGAATATCTGCGTCCGAAAACAGAGAACTTCCTGGGGCCAATAAGGGATTGAGTCCAATTTTTTTGATGCTCATCGCCAAAAATCCACCCCATATAGTCTTTAGTTTCAATCACAAATATACCATAAATAGAAATAATAATGTGGTCAATTTGAGTGGTACCATCAGGGGTTTTTAATATGACATTATCAAATGATTCAGATTCGATATTTTTTCTAGTAAAAGATTTGGCTTTAGAACTAACTCTATTTTCGCCAACATTTCCTTTTGGAGGAGAGCTAAGATAAATGAAAATAATAACGATTATTGCTATCAATGCCAAGAGCACAAACATAGAATTTCAATAAATCCTTTTCATTAATATTTTTCCTACAACGAATAAGCCCTAATGTCCTTTACTTTTTTGATCAGCTTTAATTTTTTTATACCTCAACATAACTGCAAATCCCATTCAAAAACGCTGCACGCTAAAAAGATTCTACCCCCGGCCAGTCCAGAAAACAACAACAATTTTACCCTAAAATGTTTCTCTGTGTTCTCTCCTGATAAAAGGCATCGGGACAAGTGTGCCCTCTGTGGCGATTTAATTCGTGCTAATCCATTTTAATCTGTGGATTGTTAGTTGTTTGTTAATCCCGACTTATCGGGATTTTATATCGGGGTTTAATCCCGGGGTAGCGTGATAGGGTTTAGTGTTTAGAATTTTGGTTGCGGTTATGGTTCGCTTTGAGTTTATCTTTCAGTGACCTTAACTGCTCTGTTCCTTTTCGCCAGTACTCTAATTGCTGTTCTATGGTCTTTCCTTGGATATTTTTTCTGACCGCCTCGGCGCCCTTACGCTTCATTTCAACACAATCGAATTGCTTAGTCTTCATCTTCGATCACCTCCAAAGGCGAATAAATATCAATTTCTTCGAATCCATTGTTTTTGTTTACTACATTATACATATGCATTTTTCGGAAGTTCACAATATGCTTGAAATTCCAGCTTACGATAAACGATGCATTACAGACTGTCGCTAACGCCACATGCAGTGCATCGGTCGAATATTTCTCTGTAAGGATCGAAGCATTCAAATAGGCCTTCTGCAGTTTTAATGCCTCGGCGGATATCTCGACAACTTCGGCATAAACTAATGACTCTTCAAACAACTGTTTTACCTTCTCAGGAGCCGTCCGGATTTCATCCCTGACAAGTTCTGAAGTTAATAATGAAAATTTTCCCTGTTTTATTGAGTCGAAAAAACGAACGCTTGCTTCGCTGAACTCATCGTCGAAAACGCCGCCGAAAACCGAAGTATCTGCATAAATTCTTAAATTTTTATCAAATGGAATCATATGTAAATAATAACGTTTAAAATATGCCTTTTCAATGAAAAAATTCTAAATGCTAAAACAGATTTTACCCCCGGCCGATCCGGAAAACAATAAAATTCTTTTCCTAAAATGTTCAGATGAAGACCTTCGGATACTGATTAAACAGACCCTTCGGCTACGCTCAGGGTGACTAACGTCAGATTTCTCCGCTGCGCTTCGCTTTGGTCGAAATGACATGGTGGGGCAAGCCTCGACCTATCTTATCCCCCACGACACAGGCCCGTGGGCTAATCCCGCACGCTTGACGCTATACGCTGATTACCGAGTGACAAGATGCGAGCGGCAAGCGACGGTTCAGATTCGGTTGATGACCAACGCGCAGTTTCGCCAGACGGTTTTGAAGCTGTCGTGAGACATTGTTATCATACCGTCCACGGGGTCGGCGATGGTGACGTGGTTTTCGGTGACATCGAGCACGGCGACGCAGTGGTCGATCATAAACGAGTCTTTGACGACGGCCAGAGCGACGCCTGCTGTCTTTAACTGGTCGAGCGTATTGAAATATTCGTATCGGCAATCGACGCCTTCGGCGCGGTAGCGTTTGTTGATCGCTTCGGACAGACACCGCGGCAATGTGCCGGTGACAGGGCTGGAA
>CAZNET010000205.1:0-5252 GCA_964571885.1 uncultured Pirellulales bacterium | reverse complement strand
TTACTCGGTATCGATGTCGTATTAAGAACAGCGTATCCGAGAATTATAACCAGTATTAATTTAATATAAAAAAGCATCTTGCTCATTTGCATTTTCATCACCTTTCTTGTGAATCGTTATGTTTGTCTCTAAATGTTATCGTCTCGTTAAAATATCGGCTTCAAGTAACTTTAATCTCCATTATTTAGAATTAAACATGCCTTAGAAAGCCTTATTTTTCTGAATCAATAACCATCTCATAATCGTGAATAATTATTGCTGTAAATGGGTTTATATAGGACTTATTTAGTGGTTATGCAAGAAAAATATGACGCCCGCAAAG
Source organism: uncultured Pirellulales bacterium (assembly GCA_964571885.1). GTDB lineage: Bacteria > Planctomycetota > Phycisphaerae > Sedimentisphaerales > Anaerobacaceae > CAZNET01. The sequence continues at coordinate 4,930 of CAZNET010000205.1, read as the reverse complement.
AATATATTACAGATTCCATGAAACAAAATCGGAGCAACCAAAGATTTCGTCCTAATAAAAAGCCAGCCGAATATTAAAGCCGGAAAAAAGGTTAAAAAAGAATATGCATTTTCAGCAATGAAAATGTGAAAAATCCCAAAAATCAAAGAGGACAAAAAGATACAAGTATAATTATTGAAACGGCCGTTAAGCCTATAGGATTTTAAGAAATTCTGGAAAGTTCGGATGAGATAACCACGAAAAAATATTTCTTCGGAGACGGCCACATAAAATAGCTGGTATGATATCCATGAAAAAACGTTGTTATTAATACTGATAGTCGGGAAATGCATGAGATTTAAATTGTTTAATGCAAAAAAGAAGATAAACGCCAGTGGAAGAAAAACAAGGCTGACGTAAAAAAGATATTTAAAAGATGTATTTGTATTAAGGGGGTATAAGCCGATATTCTTAAAGGATTTTTTTCTTAGCTTAAGAGCCATAAATGGGAGAAAGATTAAAACAAAAGGAATAAGGAGCCAATTGAATTTGAAATTTTGAAAAATTTTGATTAATGTTAATGCTAATATTGGAATAAATATAATTTCAAAGAACAAAACAATATTTTTTTTAGTTTTCATGCAAACTAAAAATAAAGCCGGCCCCAGAACCGGCTTTGAATTTAATATGTAATTTTTATCCATTTTGTTCATATGGGTTTATTTAATTTTGAGAAAACATGATTTTTTGCGGTCTTTTAATTTCAAAAACAGCGTTATCAGTATTAATACTACATAGGGGATTGCGAATTCAAAAATACTTTGATCGTTCATTTCAGACATAGAACAGCCTCCGCCGCCTTCGGCACCTAAGGTGGGTACCGTGCCTTCATCGACAAATAAATAATAGGGCGTAAAGTGGGTTGTCTTGAATTGTATATAGCTTAAAGTAGGTGTAACTTGGTTTATTTGTATATCTGTAATACCTTCCTGGCTTAACTGATCGGTTTGACTGTCATACCAGAAAACAGAAACGGTATCCGAAGGATTGGTAACCGTATAAGGAATCGTTATTGTAACAGCCTGATCGAAATCTGTGCTGCTCGGACCAAATTCATAAGAACTTAACGTCGTACTTGTGAATTCCGGGGGATTGAGAATTTCTGATATCGTGATAATAAGATCTGTAGAGTAACAATTCGACGGTAACGTCACAGATACATCTTCTGTGCTGTTAATATTTGCCGGCGCGGTGCCGACGATACCTCCGGTTGATGGTGAGACAATCAAGGATATTCCCTGGTCTGGATCACAGAATGTGGTGGAACTGTAATAAATATCAGAAGTGCCATAGCGATCATCCGACCAAATAACATAAGATTGACCTGAACCATTGATATGAACGATGGGGCTTGTTTGATTTGAGTTTATATTTCCATCACTCACTAATATGTTAATATTACTGCTTGAGCTTAAATCAGCAGAATAAATATCAACATCTCCGCTTAAAGTCAGATTTCTTTCATCTGTCCAGCAAGCTATGACCTTAAGATTATTTCCGGTGCTGCCGGTCACGGCAAGCGAGGGTTCATACTGGTCCGCGCCGCTTGAGTCATCAATGATATTTGTTCCTGTAAGTATCGAGCTGGGCAAGTCGCTGAACGAAGAGTAATAAATATCTTTATCTGTGGAGTCGTTGACCCAGAGAAGGTGTAAAATAGAGCCGTTTCTTTCTGCGGCTATAACCGGATCATATTGCGACGATGCACCGGTTACCAATGCAACATTCGTCCATGGCCCCTGATTTGATGAAGCGCCGTAGATATCGTTATTACCGTTACGCGTGTCTGTCCAGACAACATAAGCCGTTCCTGCATTATTTACCGCAATATCGGGATTGGTTTGATTATTATTATCTGCCGTAATACGCCTCGTTGTTTTTGACAAAAAATCATTAGATGAATAAGAAATATAAATATCTTTGTTGACATTCCGGTCATCTTCCCATACAATATAAACTGTACCAGACCATAGGGAGATTTTTGGATTGATTTGATTGTCGTTAGAGTCGGTAATCAAACGCGGAGAAGACCAAGATATTCCGTTGGAGGAAGTGGATAAATAAATATCCCAGTTGCCCCTTCGGTTATCTTGCCATACCACATAACGTTTATTCTGACTGTCCACAGCGATTTCAGGATTAAGTTGATTATAAGCATCGGAAGTAATTTGAACACTGCTGTTGAACGAGTCGGAACCGCTGGTAAGTTCCGTGCTGTAAATATCATTTGTTTGGGTATCTCCTTCTTCCCAGACAGCCATTATGTTGCCGCTGGAGTCAAGTGTTGTATCAGGATTTTTTTTCTCAAGACCCGGCGGGGTGTTATTAACCTTCTTGTTTGCTCCGTAAGAACGCATTTCCGTTCTGAATTCATATGAGTGTTCGCTCATAGCGTTGCCGGCAAGATCAGAGGCGTGGATGGTCACAAGAACTTTCTTGTTGAAATCGAAAAGTTCATTGGCCTGATAAATATACGTATATGATTGTTTTGAGCCTATTCTGTTACAGGTTCCGTAAGAGCTGGTGTAGGTCGATGTATTTCCCGAGTAAATCATGTCGCCGGCAACAGTGATCGTAACAGTGTTAGCATCAACGCCGTAACCGGAGTCATTGACAGATAAAATAATAAGGCTGTTTAGCGGCACCTGTATTTCATCGGACTCAGGGGACACTTCAGTAACCGTAGGAACTACCTCATCAACCTGTACTTGGGAGAAGTTGGCGATGACGGCTTTGTTTTCGTTCATAGTCAATGCGGCCGGATTGGTATTTCCGCTAAGATCGCCGGACCAACTCGTAAATTCATAACCGGCATCGGCGATTGCCGAAAGATTCACCTGCTCGCCGTGAGAGTAACTGGATTTGTTGGGGGAAAGTGAAACAGAACCATTTAATGCAATGATATCCAGTGAATACGATTTAATGGTATAATTTGCGATGACCGTTGTATTTGCTGTCATTGTCACGGTTGCAGGATTCGTGCTGCCGGAAAGGTCGCCCGACCAGCTTGTAAAGTTATAACCTGTATTCGGAGCAGCTTCTAGCGTTACTGATTCACCATAATTATATGCGGCTTTGTCCGGGCTTTTAGAAACGCTGCCGTTATCCGATGCGATGGAAAGCGTATACGTATTCGGTGAAAAAGTAGCGGAAATGGTGTGATTGGAGGTTACATTTGAAAAAGAGTAGGTGTTGTCTGTCCCGACACTGCTGCCGTCTACCAATACGTCTGAAATAGAATAGCCTGAATTTGCTGTGATCGTGTATGTTTGCGAGCCGCCATGACTGATCTGTGTTGATCCTGAAGGGCTGATCGAGCCGCCGGCACCCGCACTGGAAGAAATCGTATGGGTATTAACCGCAAAGCTTGCGGAGATTGTGTGGTTCGAGGTGACGTTATTGAAAACATAACTGGAGACGGCTCCGATGCTTTCTCCGTCAACCAAGACGTCATTAATTGAATAACCGCTGTTTGGTGTTATGTTATAACTTCTTGAGCCGCCGGAGCTGACCTGAGTGGTTCCTGAAGGATTGATCGAGCCGCCGGCACCTGTGCTGGCGTTGATCGTATATGTTACAGGGTCTGAAGGCAAGTTGGCTTGATAAAGATCTTCGATTTCAGAAGCACTCAATGCCCGGTTGTATATTTTTATTTCATCGATAGTTCCATCGAAAGATTCCTGTCGATCGCTTGCATTGCCGTTATTGCCTATATCGGCGTAACTTGCTATTGTTGACAATCCTGTATAGGTTCCTGTCGCTTCTTGATTACCATCTACATAAACAACATATGTGCCGTTATTCCATGTAAGGCCGATGTGTTGCCAGAAATTTGTCGATAGTGTTTTTATGCCGGTTTGTTTTGTATGGGTATCGCCTAATCCTAAGTCAAGATTTCCGGTACTGTCATCAATGTAAAGCTGGATCCTGTTTGCCCAGGGCTGAGTTGCATGGCCAACAATATAATATGAAGATGCTGAAAACGATTCAGGGTAAATCCAAAGAGAGATTGTTCCGGAGTTTGGACTAAAATCTGCGGTTCCAATCTCAAGAGTGTCGCCGACGCCATCGAAATTCAATCCTGTATTGTTAATGCCGGTAGTCCACGATGGTTGGCCTATTAATGTGCCGTCATTGCTACTGCTGGATGAATCTTCTGCCGTTGAACCGGTTCCTTCGTCACAATCCCAGTAACCGATCAAGCCGTTTGTAAATTCATAAATTTCAGTGCTGTCTGATAAAATGGGATTACCCGCCAGGTCTTCAACATTCGAGACAGCCAATGTGTAGGTGCCTTCACTGTGCTCGGACGTGGTCAATGTTACGGTGATTGAGTCTGCTGCCAGTGCGGCATTGGAAATTGTAATGCCGTTATTAATACTGTAGTTGCTGACAGTTTCTGCTGAAGTTTCATCAACTGATTCACTAAACGTAACCATTACGGATGTCGATGTTGAACTGACAGAGCTGATCGTTGGTCTTGTCTGGTCGGATGATGTTGTAGCCTGAGCGGTGCTGCTTTTGGCCGATTCAAGGGAAGCGCCGTTAACAGCAGATACCTGATAGGTGTACGTTGTTCCCGATGACAGGCCTGTATCCACATAAGATGTGTTTGAAGAATTTGTTAAAAACGAATCATCCCGATAAATTTTATAATGACTAATTCCCGATTCAGAGTCGCTTGAAGCATTCCAGCTTAATGTTATTTGCGTTTCGCCATCGGCTGTGGCGGATAGGTTTTCGGGCACACTTGGCGCTGAGGTGTCACCGCTTGATCCTGAGCCGAATTCATAGGCTCCGGCATCAGGATTTACATCTCTTTGGTTTCCTTCGATATCAGTTGAAGGTCCATAATTTGAATTTCCATAATCTACGGCAATGGAATCGGCTT
>CAZNET010000204.1:0-5257 GCA_964571885.1 uncultured Pirellulales bacterium | reverse complement strand
GGTGAACACAATATCCATATAAAAACGTTCTCTATATTGAAATTCAACAATGGCAAGAATACTGAAAGATTATCCGAATATTTCTTTAAATCCCGAAAATCTAAATAGAAAAATAGATTTTTCTTCTGTTTTCGGACGTAACGCACCGGTTCATATCGAGATCGGCTCGGGCAAAGGAACGTTTATCCTGGCCGAGGCTAAAGCGTATTCTGACATTAATTTTCTCGGGATCGAATGGGCCAATAAATATTACCGCTACACCGTTGACCGAATGGGCCGATGGGGATTGAATAATGTAAAAATCATCAGAACCGAAGCGTCGCTTTTCGTTAAAGAAAATATTAATGACTCAAGTATCGATTGTTTTCACATTTATTATCCCGATCCCTGGCCGAAAAAGCGGCATCATAAACGCCGGTTTATCAACGATGAAAATACGAATGAAATGATCCGCTGCTTAAGGCCCGGTGGGATCATACGCATCGCCACCGACCACGAAGACTACTGGCGCCAGATCCAGGAAGTCATAAAACCGCGAAAAGAACTCGATCAAATCGAACTCACTCCCACCGCCGGTGCCGAAGAGGGTGAAGTTCTCGGCACCAACTATGAAAGAAAATATATCAAGGAAAAACGAAACGTCTTCACCATCGCCGTGAAGAAAATATAAAAAATTGTCACCAAAAGATGATAATAAATACAACGACGGCGAGCATGACAGCGGCGCCGGCGATTTTGACTTCAGGTGCGGTTTTGATATCCATATCCTCGCGGACAGGCAATGTTCTTGGTTCTTTTAATGGTTTGAAAAATGTTATCAAACCCATAACCACTAATAGTAGATTGAATGTCAACGCAACTTGAATGAGGAAATGGATATCAGGTGCGCATCGTTGGAAGATACCATAAATGATCGGTCCTGCGATCAGTGCAGTAACACCGGCAGCAGGCGGTGCGGTTGGTATCATCATTCCAAAAAGAAAGACTACAACGACACCGGGCCAGATATAACCCTGGAACTGCTGGATATACTGAAAGACCCCGCCGAATTTGGGATCGTCGAGCATCGGCGCCATAAGACAGCCTGTCACAACAAAAACAATCGTCATCGTCCTGCCAAGCAGCAACAGCAGTTTTTGTGACGCATCCTGATGGAACATTCGTTTATAAACATCCATGGTGAAAATCGTCGAAGCGGAATTGAGCATTGAAGCCAGCGAACTGATCACCGCGCCGGCAATGGCCGCGAACATGAATCCGCGAAGCCCTGCGGGGATAAGATTTTTTATCAGCATCGGAAAGGCCTCGTCCGACCTTGAAAGCTGATCCGCATAAAGCTGCGATGCCATAATGCCGGGCATGACGATCACGAAGGGGACAAGAAGCCACAGGCCTCCGGCGAAGATGACACCGAGCTGACCGTCACGTAGTGTTTTGGCAGCGAGGTTTCGCTGAACAATGAACTGGTTCAGGCCGCAGTAATAAATCAACACGATCCACATCCCCGAGATCACACCGGTCCACGGCAGGTCAGGATGATCGGTCGGCAGAACCATATGCAGATTCTCGGCATTAACGGCTGAGAATTCAGTCCAGCCGCCGCAGGCTTTTAATCCTAAAAAGAAAGTAATCATGCCGCCCAAAAGCAGACCGCCGCCCTGAAAAAGATCCGCCCAGGCAACCGCTTTCAACCCGCCCCAGGCGGTATACAACGCCGCGATCAGACCGATCAGCCAGACACCTTTCTGCAGTTCCAAACCGAAAATAGTACGCAAGGTAATGCCGCCGGAGTACAACACCGCGGTCAATAACACGGCGACATAGATCACCACCGTCATTAGAGCCATGATACCCCGGGCCGTTGAGTTGTAGCGGTATTCGAGGTATTCGGGCATGGTGTAAATGCCGGCTTTCAAGAATCGAGGTAACAATGTAAAAGCGATTATGACAATCCCGAAGCTGCCGTAAAGCTGCCAGTTACTGACCGCCAGGCCCACCGAACCGGCGCCCTGTCCGGCCATGCCGACGAACTGCTCGGTAGAGATATTGGCCGCGACGATCGATAAACCGATCAAGGGCCAACTCAGCCCGCGCGATGCGAGAAAATAATCCTCGGACGTTTTTTCCCGTCGGCTTTTGTACATACTAAAGCCGATCACAACCGTGATAAACGCAACGAACACCCCGATATCAAACGGATTCAGTTCCATTTCAGATCTTTTCAAAAATAAAATAAATTCGTCATTAATTAGTCTCTTAAAAACAAATGATTCACTTTTCAATACCAGTCACTATCCTGCCGGTTGTCCCGTCTTTCTTAGAAAGCCTCGTCAAGTCACCGTTTGATTGTGCATCCTGACTCTCCGGTCAACTAATTGGAATTTTTATAAGCGGTAAACAAGGCCCAGGACCGGCCGCTGAACGGTTTGGCGTCCCAGTTCCAAACCCGTTCGGTCCCGTCGCGCTTTTCCGCGACCAATTTCGTATAGGGTTCTTCAAATCCGTGCATGCGAACCCCGGCAAAACTGGCCACCGAATCCTCTACCCGAAAGATGGCTGTCAACGGTTTGCGGTCCTGCTGGGCATAGATCCAGGCGCCGAGCAGTTCCGTTTTCCCGCCATTGTGGGTATGAATCTTGATCTGCTCTTTTTCGGTTTTCAGTCCCATCACCCACAGGGTTGCACCGGCATTTAAAATATTTGTATGTTCCTTTCGTTCCGTATTAATCTGGCGGATCCAGATTTTTTGTTGCGGATTCAAGAATTGCAAATCCGCGACCAGGTCTTCAATGAACAGCTTGCCGCTGCCGTAACTACGGATGTCCAGCCGGGTGCAGCTGCTGACGATGAGGGTGCGGGAGGCACGGTGCTCAAGGTCGACTTCGTTGTACTGGCCGCTGAGCCGTTCAATGATCACCGCGGGTGCTTCGCCGTCAACGAAATGCAGAATTCCCTTCCCGGCGATCCGCGCTTCGCAGCCGATCAGCCGCTCCACGGACCCGCGAATATAGATCGGGCCGCTGATTTTATACTGGGCATTGGCTCCGTCCACAGCCGGCAAGTAAACGGTCTTTGCCCCCGGTTGATCGATCGCCGTCTGGATCGCCTTCGTGCAGTCCGTCTTCCCGTCACCCAGCGCCCCGAATTCCACAACATTCACCCACTCATCCGGGTCGCCCCAGGCAATATCCGGGGCCGATTCTATGGGCAAATGCAGCGAACGCCTGGCGGAGGGAAAAAGGGTTTTCACAGGCTCCGAAGTGAACTCGCCAACGTGCGAATCCGCAACTCCTTGCTGATGCCCCTTCGTATTGATAATAGTTTTGCCGTATCCCCGTGCGGTAATATCCCGCGCATAGAGAACGCCCTTGTTCTCGATGGCGGCGGCCTCTTTGCTTCCGCCTGACAGGTCCGCTTCCAGCAGGGTTACAACACCCTCGTTTTCAATTACGGCCACGGTGTTGCTGCTTTCAAGCTTCCGTATTGCCGTGGTAGTTCCTCGCCGCACGAACATCCCCGCCTTATTCTGGTTTTCAAACTTCACGAACTCAAACGTGAGCATATTGAAGGCCCCGTTCTGCACGGCATAATCGAAACCTTCTACCTCCAGGTCTTCGACATAGCCCGGCCCGATCTCATTTGTATATACCAGGTCCAGCCCGGCAAATCCCTGCCCGTCACCGGAGACAATGCGCACATGCCGGACGGTGCCCTGATTGCTGCAGTTGAACTGCAAACCCGATGCGCCCGGGTTGCCGCTGCCGGTATGAATCGTCAGATTGCGTACGGCGTTGCGAAACCGCTGGGCGGGTTTGGTCCCCATCCAGACGACGCCCTTCGGCGACTTCGGATCCTGGAACCCTTCGCAATTGTTGTCCAGCAGAAGGATCGTTCCCGCTGTGCTCTGTCCCTGCAGGATGGTTCGCTTATGACAGAACCCGCATTTGTCGGAGGTGTCCCGGTTTACCGGGGCGATTTTAATCTGACCCGAAAGGTTGTAAATCCCGTTCGGAAAATACACGGTGTGGTTCTTACCGCCGCCGGCCGCTTCCATGGCCGCCAGGATTCCCTCGCGGTCATCCTGTCCGTCATCCGGCATGCCCCCGTAATCCCGCACGTTATACAATCCAGCATCTTTCGGATACACGATCGATTCGGCTGGCACCACATTTTCAAAAGCCAGGATCGCAGCGCACGTAAGAAAAAAGCGGATGAACGTTTCTCGCAGTCCTTTACTTGTTTCCTTTCCGGCCATATCCAGTCTCCATGAAGGAATCATTAACCTTGCGGTACCAGTCAACATTTGACCAGTTATCCCAATAGGGATGAGCGAAGTTCCAGACGGTAACGCCCCAGAAATCATATTTTGTCGAAAGCTTCACACAATCGGCACACCAGTCAGCGAGCCACCGCCAATCCATGTCCTTATGATCCATATGCCACCACGGTCCCCACGCCTCACTGGTTGTCAGCGGGATACCCATTTCCCTCGACCAGCTTGTCGCGAACGCCATCTTGTTTTCCATATCCTTCATCAGCATCGGCCTGATCGATTCCATCGTCGCGTGAATTTGCCGCATGTACTCGCTGTAATCATTATTCGGATCACGATTTTTCTCAACGGTGTTCCAGTCGGTCCGGGTACTGAACCGCTCGTCATCCATCCAGAAATGAAGCTCAAGAACATCCATCTTGTGGATCTGAAGCGACCGAACTTCCTCCCAGAAACTCGTCAGGGAAAATGTAAACCGCAGATCCGGATACCGCTTTTGAAAATGGCTCAACGTACTTTCAAAATAATCCTTCACGAATGCCATCTGTTTTTGGTTCCATCTTATTTTCTTTCCGCCTGCCGCTTCCATATTCGCAAGCAGATCTTTTTCCTTTGCCTCAGCTTTTTCGTTACCGAGCGAATCGAGTTTTTCCTTGAAAGGACTGAAATAGGGAAACTCCTGGTCGAAATCCACATACAGGACATTTTCAAGAAGCTCTTCTTCTTTCAGAATATCGAGTGTCAACTCCCAGGCTTTCCAGAACGTATCTCGATCGGCATAGGCGCTTCTGTCACCCAGACCCCAGCTAGAAAGAATCACATACATTTGCTTTTCTTTTGTCAGTTTCAAAAATTCGATCAGGTTTTTCTTAATCGGATAATCGAATTTTTTTGCACTGGGCCCCCAGTTATCCAGAGGTTTGGCTTCCCGGGTATAAAGGTCCTTGCCCTGTTCATTTAACTGATGAAGGATCAGCGGAAACG
>CAZNET010000203.1:5041-5267 GCA_964571885.1 uncultured Pirellulales bacterium | reverse complement strand
TGAAAATGACGGCGATATATTACAATACCCTGAAGGTGACAGGGCCGCGCCGGCGTCTGCAAGAATGCCGAACGGCGGTTTTTATTTCGATTCGATCATTCGTCAGGACCCGATCGATGATTCAAAACTTGATCCGGAAGATAACCTTGAGGAGTTTACCCGTATCAGCGATGACGATTTGCATTATTATCAAACACAGGCGGATCAACTTTTTGAGAGTACAGAT
>CAZNET010000203.1:0-5031 GCA_964571885.1 uncultured Pirellulales bacterium | reverse complement strand
GATCGCCGCTGGTTTTGCCGGAACGGCATTCGGTGATATTGCTTTGGTGCCGGCACCTTTTTTAAAACACCCCAAAGGCATCCGCGATATCGAGGAATGGTATATCAGCACGGTTGCCAGGCGAGATTATATCTATGAAGTCTTTGAACGGCAGGCAGCAATCGCGATTGAAAACCTCAAATTGATCCACCAGGCGGTTGGTGACAAAGTGCATGTGGTTTTCATGGACGGCACCGACCTGGCATCGCAGAATTCATTATTCTGCAGCCTGGATGCTTATCGGGACCTGTATTTACCTCATGCTAAAAAGCTGAATGACTGGATCCATGAAAACACAAAATGGAAGGCGATGAAACACTGCTGCGGGGGCTGCGAGCCTCTGATCGAGGGATTTATCGAGGCCGGTTACGATGTATTGAATCCGGTGCAGTGTTCCGCCAGCGGAATGGACCCGCAAACGCTGGTTGATACATACGGAGAGAGGATAATCTTCTGGGGCGGCGGTGTGGATACGCAAAAGACGCTGCCGTTCGGCACGCCTGAAGAGGTCAAAAACGAGGTACAGGAACGAGTCAGAATATTCAGTCAGAAAAACGGTTTTGTTTTTAATACGATCCACAATATTCAGTGCAATACTCCGATCGAAAATGTTTTGGCGATGTTTGAGGCACTTGGCAGAAAGGTTCAGTCGTGATCCAACGAAGAGAATTTTTAAGATTATTAGCGGCAGGGACATTGTCGTCGTTATTTACGAAAAGTCTTTTCGCTGACGATCAATCAAAAAAGTTACCCAATATCGTACTGATCATGGCAGATGATCTTGGTTATGGTGACCTGGGCTGTTATGGAGCGACACTGGTTAAAACGCCCAATTGTGACCGAATCGCTGAAGAGGGGATCCGTTTTACGGATGCCCATTCACCGTCGTCGGTTTGTTCACCAACGCGCTATGGTGTATTGACCGGGCGATATTGCTGGCGGACCAGTTTGAAAGAGTGGGTATGCCGGCCGAACGATCCGCTGCTGATCGATACCGACAGAATGACGATCGCGTCTCTGTTAAAATCTGTCGGTTATACAACCGGCTGTATCGGTAAATGGCACATAGGATTCGGTGAGAAAAGACCCGAATGGAATTATGGCGAGCTGAAGCCCGGTCCTTTGGAAATCGGTTTTGATTATTATTTCGGTGTCCCTACGAGCAATAACTGGCCGCCTTATGTGTATGTCGAAAATCACAAGCTTTTCAGTCATCGCGAATACGATGTGATGGTTCCCAATCATCGGAAAGATGAAGAAATCGGCAAGACACTGGCGAAAAAAGCAGTTCACTTTATTAATAACAATAGAGACAAGCCCTTCTTCTTATATTTTCCTACGTGCAGTGTTCATTTTCCTGTTACACCTCATAAGGATTTTGTCGGTACCAGTAAGGCAGGGCTGTATGGTGACTACATACATCAGTTTGACTATTCAGTAGGAAAAGTGCTCGAGGCACTTGATAAACATAACTTAATCGATAACACATTGATAATCGTAACCAGTGACAATGGTGCTTATCCGTGCAAAGTAGCTGAACATAAATCCAACGGCGAGCTGCGGGGCCAGAAGGCACAGATCTATGAAGGCGGCCACCGCGTACCGTTTATTACCCGCTGGCCGGGCAGGATCAAGGCGGGGACAGTAAGTGATGAAGTCATCTGTCTTACGGATTTTCTCGCTACTTTTGCCGCGATACATGGTAAGAAATTACCGAAAAACGCGGGCGAGGACAGCTATAATATTTTACCGGCGTTGTTAGGTGAAAAACTCGACAAACCCATTCGTGAAGCCACTGTCCATCATTCGGTATGGGGGACATTTGCGATTCGCCGGGGCCCATGGAAATTGATCATGGGACAGACGTCCGGAGCCGGCTGGCCAAAGCCATCAGGCAAACTTAAAAAAGATAAACCAGCGGGACAGCTTTATAATCTAAAATCTGATCCGAAAGAAACAACAAATTTATATGAAGAGCGACCTGAAATTGTAGAAAAGTTAACAAAGCTGCTTGAAAAATATAAAAGACAGGGATATAGCCGATCGATTTAATTGACAGGGATGATATGGAAACACAACAGAAATCAACGTATGTTATTTTAGTATGTCTGGTGGCGACGCTTGGGGGATTGCTTTTCGGTTATGATACCGGCGTGATATCCGGTGCGATCGGGCCGCTGGAGACGCACTTTGGGTTAACGCCAGCGAAAGTCGGCTGGGCCGCTTCGTGTGCGTTGGTGGGCTGTATTTTCGGTGCCGCTTTTGCCGGGATGATAAGCGACGCGATCGGACGAAAAAAGGTCTTAATTATTTCCGCTATTTTGTTTCTGGTTTCCGCGATCGGGACCGCTTTGCCGAAGAATCTTATACAATTTATCATTTTCAGATTTATTGGCGGGCTGGGCGTCGGGGCCGCGTCGATGACGTCGCCGATGTATATCGCGGAGATCACACCTGCGCGTATCAGGGGACGGATGGTTTCGGTGAATCAGTTCGCGATCGTGTCGGGATTTCTTGTGGTTTATTTTGTCAATTATTTTATCGCTTTAGGACGGCCTGAAGAATGGATCAGTACATTTGGCTGGCGATGGATGTTCGGTTCGGAGTCATTGCCTGCTGTTATGCTGCTTGTTCTTGCTTTTTTCGTGCCAGAGAGTCCGCGCTGGCTGACCAGGAAAAAACGCGAAGATGAGGCACTGGATATTCTTACAAAGGTCGATGGCTCTGAGCATGCAGCGAATGAAATGGCAGCGATCAAAGAAGCATTGAGTCATGAGAGCGGTTCGATCGCGCAATTATTTCAGCCGGGGATGAAAATAATTTTAGTGATTGGCGTGGTGCTCGCGATCCTGCAGCAGGTAACCGGTATCAACGCGGTATTGTATTACGCGCCGGAGATCTTCAAAAATATCGGTTTTGAAACACAGGCGGCGTTGTTCCAGACAGTCATTGTCGGTGCGGTGAATATCCTGTTTACGATCATCGCGATCTGGACGGTCGATAAACTCGGCCGAAAGCCTTTAATGCTCATGGGTTCAGCGGGGATGGGTTTGAGCTTGTTCGCATTGGGGCTTGCATTTTATTTCAACCAGAAAGGCATCTGGGTATTGCTGTTCGTGCTTTTATATATCGCCTCGTTCGCATCGTCGATGGGGCCGGTGGTCTGGGTGATCCTGTCAGAAATATTCCCGACAAAAATCCGCGGCCGTGCCATGGCGATCGCGACGGTAATTTTGTGGATTTCGTGCTATGCGGTTTCACAGACGTTTCCGATGATGGACAAGAATCAATGGCTGATCGAACAATTCAATCACGGCTTTTCGTTCTGGATCTATAGCGTGTTCTGCGTTGTCACGGTATTATTTGTTCACAAGTTCGTCCCTGAAACGAAAGGCAAAACTCTCGAAGAAATCGAAAAACACTGGATAAAATGAGAAAATTTTATGAAAGAGATAAAATATTGGTGTTTGTTACTTCCTGTTTTATTTTGTGTAACGGGATGTAATGAAGGTATGTCTGCAGAAAGGAATAATAACTTGGAAGAAAAGAAAAAGCACAGCGAGAATTCCGGAAAAACATCACAACTCAACAGATATTATGATGACGGCAGGCCGGTAGGAAAGCAGATCAAAACGCTGATGTCTAAAATGACGCTTGAGGAAAAAGTTAAGATGTGTCATTCAGCGACACTTTTTTCATCGAATGGAGTACCTCGACTGGGTATCCCCAATCTGGAAATGTCAGACGGTCCTCACGGTGTTCGGCCGGATTTCGTTAAATACGCATGGAAAAAACCACTCGAGCCTAATGACCACTCGACCTATTTTCCTACCGCGATTGCTCAAACCGCGAGCTGGGACAGGGATCTGATTTATCAGTTTGGTCAGGCCCTTGGAAGAGAATCAAGAGGCAGAGGCAAAGATGTCATCTTAGCGCCTATGGTCAATATTCAGCGAACCCCGTTATCGGGCAGAACCTTCGAGTGTCTCAGTGAGGATCCCTACCTGGCATCTGAAATCGCACTTGCTTCGATTCGGGGTATTCAAACGCAGGATGTCGCGGCCAATGCGAAAGTATTTGTCGCCAATAACCAGGAATACCACCGGCTTAAAATCAATGTGGAGTTTGACGAACGGGCGCTAGAAGGAATTTATTTTCCGACATTTAAAAAGGCGATCAACAAAGGTGACGTTTATTCGATCATGGGGGCGTATAACAAGTTCAGGGGACACTATTGCTGTGAGCATCCATACCTCGTCGATGAGGTGTTAAGAAAACGATGGGGCTATGATGGTGTTTTGATCTCTGACTGGGGCGGTGTCCATGATACCGAAAGGGCAGCTAAATACGGCATCGATATTGAAATGGGTACCGAAGTACGTCAAAAAGATATCCATAGAAAAAGTTTCCTCGGCGGGCCGTTTCTTAAGACGATCGAAGAAGGAAAAATATCCGAAAAGGTTGTCGATGAAAAGGTCCGCAGAATACTACATCTAATGTTTAAGATAAGGATGTTCAGTCAAGACAGGATCGAAGGAGCCAATAACACGGAGGCTCATCATCGATTGGCACAGATGATAGCGGAGAATAGTATGGTGCTGCTTAAGAATGAAAACAATACGCTGCCGCTGGATAAAAAGATAATTAAAACATTAGCCATAATAGGGCCCAACGCCGATACCGAACATGCTTACGGCGGGGGCAGTTCCGAGGTCTTCCCGGAATATGAGGTCACGCCATTAGAGGGGATCAAGGCAAAGTTAGGTAATAAAGTGACAATTAAGTATTCACCTGGAACCGTGAAGAAGAAATTAAAAGAAGAGAAAGGTAAGGAATTTTATTCTAAGCAGGCAATAAAATTCGCAAAGCAATCGGATGTTGTCTTGTTTATCGGCGGTCTGTCGCATGATATCGATAAAGAAAACGAGGATAAACCGGATCTTGGTTTGTGGGGCGGCCAGGCGGGTTTGATTAACGAGATCGCTAAGGTGA
>CAZNET010000202.1:0-5285 GCA_964571885.1 uncultured Pirellulales bacterium | reverse complement strand
TCCGCAGCGCGGTATTTGTTGCGATCCCCGCCTCGGCAGGAATCTTTCTCGTCGCCAGGCCGCTGGTCGCAGCGATCTTTCAGCATGGCGAGTTTACCGCTGAAGACACTCCCGTCGTTGCCTGGACGCTGTGTTTCTACGCGGTGGGATTGACCGGTTATTTTTCCCAACAACTGGTTACGAGGGTCTTTTATTCATTGCAGGATTCAAAATTGCCGGCCCTCAGCGCGGCATTCGCCGTCGTGGTTAATGTTATCCTGAACGTATCGCTGATCTGGCCAATGGGAACAGCGGGGCTGGCATTATCAACAGCGATATGTTCCTACCTGCAGGTCTTATTTTTGCTGACAGTACTGCATAAACGAACAAACCTGTCGATTTATGAAGGCTTATTTAAAACAATCCTCAAAACCGCCGCCGCAACGTCCGTTATGACCGCGGCTTCGCTGATCATTATCAATTTCACGAAAAATCTTCCGGATCAACTTCAGTATCATGTATTGAAACTGTGCCTGATCGTTCCCACCGCCGCTGGGGTTTATCTTGTAACCGCAAAACTTCTTGCCATAGACGAACTTTCACTTATTATAGGGCGTAAAAATAGAGTCAAAAAACCTTAAATCAATAAAATTACTCAGTTTATGCGTATAAACCACCTAAAGCCGAGCCTGAAATGACCCGAAATACTACACGATACAACGAAGATAGTTTATCCGGAGCTGACAATGCCGAATAGCATAAAAAAAATGATAACGGGTTTTATGATTGCTCTTATCATCAGCTTTTCCATACAAAGCCTTTCATTGGGTCAATCCCGTGAACCGCTCTATTCTCCTACCCTGGCCGGCAGCTTTTATGATCTGGCTTACGAAATCGGCAATACCGAAAACGCCGCACAGCAGCAGATCGATGAGTCGCTGTTGTTTATTTTTGCCGCCCGGAACCTCGACACCCGCACGGATTATGTTAATGCCGATATCATTCGCTTTTCCTGTAAGTATCAGCGAAAGGAATATTATGACAATGTGAAAAACGCACTCGAAAATTACCTCAGCCCCGGATGCGACCTCGAAATTGTTAGAAAAGCGACCAGTTATCTGCTTGAACAACTGCAGAGCAGAGAACAGCGTCAGGAGCTGATCAAAGATCTGCTGGCCTACCAGGGCACTAAAAATGACCGTTATACGTCTGAACTTAACACACTGATGGGTTTGATGTATGCGGAAACCGCTGATTTTGAAACGGCTTTGTCATATTTTCTCAGAGCTTACGAAGCGGATCTCTATAATGATACCGCCTTTCTGAAAATACAGGAACTGTCACAGGCAGGGATCGATCCGGCGGTGTCGCTTGAATATTTACGCCGTCGGCTTCAGGTCAATCCATTCGATTTGGATAAAGCGTCGGCTTTTGCGCAGTACACCAAACAATTACAACTATACGACACCGCGGCAAAAAGTTTCGAATACTGCGCTCAGCTGTATCGTTATCTTAATCCCGACAAGCCGCTGATCCCCGAGATCTATATTCCCTGGACCGTCAGTTGTTATAACAGTGAACATCATCAGCACACCTGTCTGGCGATTGCAGAAGGACTCAAAAAAAATAAAACATTCGATATTATTGCCGAAGCATTCGCCGGCAAAGCGGCGACCCGGACCGGCAATCAAAAAAAGGGATTAACGATACTCAAACAAACCGAAGCAAAAGCTCTCAAAGCCGTTTCCGGTCGCACTGTCAACGATGTCAATCCGACGACCGTGACATATTCCGACCTGGCGTGGTTTTACTGCTTCACAATGACGGATAAGGATCAGGCCATCGACTGGGCAAACAAGGCCTATTCGACAGAACCGAATAATCCCACCAATGCGTCCCTGTTGGCTTACGCACTGATGCTGAACGGTCAAAATGAGCTGGCCAAAACCCTCATTGAAAATTATGAGCAAAACCAAATAGCGAATCTTGTGCGGGGACAAATTCTGCTGCAGGAAGGACAAAATGAACAGGCTGTCGAAGCATTCGAAGCTGCCATTGCCGTCGATCCGGCTTCTCTGGCGGGGCATCAGGCCTTGAAAGTCCTTCGAGACAATAACATGGAGTATGTCTCTCCCATTGATCCGGATATCACACTGACGGCTTTAACCGAAACCTTCGGCAATCTTGCCGTACCTTCTTTTACAAAGCCGGAAGAAAGAATCTCCGCTAAATTGAAATTCCGCGGAACAAAATTCGCTTACGGCAGTGACTTTGGCTCCGATTTAATAATTAACAATAATTCGAAAGAACCGATCATCATCGATGATGACGGCTTTCTTAAAGGGTATGTCCGCATCCACGCCGAGATCACAGGGGATATCGAAGAAAAAATTCCCGCTGTGCTGTCCCGAAAATACAGGCCTTCAAAACTGATTCAACCGCAGCACAGTTTGTCAATCCCCGTTAAACTTTATACAGGCCGGCTAAGGGACATACTTGTGAAACATCCACAGGCATCACTGACCCTTCAGTTTGCCGCCTATCTGGATCCGGTCGAAGATAAAACCGGTAATCTCAGTAATCTTTTAGATTCTGTCAAGCCGATTCAAGCAAGTATAGAACGGCCCAAGGTAAATCTTTCCAACAAATACATCCAAAATCGTTTTAATTCCATTTCAAAAGGAAAACAGGGACAAAAGCTGGTTTCAGTACAACTGTTCTCCGGGCTGCTGCAGGAATACGACGCTATGGCGAAATCCGAAGCCATGTACAAATATCTTTACGCCGACTGGATGCCCGAAATGCTCAACTCCGCTCTGGCATTAACGATTAATGACGACAACTGGATCGTCAGCGCGCAAACGCTTATGTATATGAATAATCTGAGTCTCAATTACGACCTTATCAAGGAAATTTCCGCGAATATCAATAACCCCAATTGGCCGGTACGGTTCATGGCACTGTATCTGCTGGCGAAGAACCAGGGGCCTGATTTCAAAAAAGTGCTTGACTGGACCGCCCAGTACGATGATCACGAAGCCCTAAAGGAAATGGCGATTATCCTCGGAGGCGACCGACCCATCGAAGAACCAACCGAAGCCGTGGTTGATCCTAATGTGGTTGTCCCTGATGCCAACGATCTAAACACCGGCGAACTAATGTTTTAGATCTTTGATATATGTCAATACTTGTTTATCTTCGCTCAGCCTCTCTTTCAACGAATCGTAATCGACATCCTGAATATTGACCTGATCATCGATCGCGATCGTCGCGGCGGTGGCGGCGGACTGGCCCAGGATCATGAAAACCGGCTCCATTCTAATCGAGCCGAAGGCAATATGCGAGGCCGACAGGCACACGGGGACTAACAGATTGGTACATTCATTTTGTTTAGGAACGATCGAACCATAACTGATCGGATAAGGTGAGACCCTGACTTGCACATCGCCTTCGTTTCGCACGTGTCCCATGGAATTGACATACCGCTGGGTATTGTGCGAATCCATCGTGTAAGCAGCCATGCCGACCGGATCATCACAAATTATTTTCCTTTTGCAGTTATGCTCGGTCATCACATAGTCACTAACCATCCGCCTTGCCTCGCGAACATAGATCTGGTGCGGCCAGTGACCGTTATCCTCAAATTCGTCTTTGGCCAGTCCCCATTTACTCACCGTGCGGCGTACATAATTCGGTACACGCGGATGGTTCGCCAGCGTCCACATCAGTCCCATCTGGTAGGTATAATGGGCCTGAATGATCTTCTCACGCGTTGCGTAGTCGGCTTCGGGATAATCGTAGTTAGCACCGATATAGTCACTCGACACCGCTTCCTTGTTGTTAATATCGGTTTTGCGATTCGGCATCCGGCTGTTGATCCAGGGCATCTTATTGAAACCCGCTTCAAAATACCGAAACAGCAATTCGTATTCAAGCGGGTCATAACCTTCTGGTTTTCTAAAAGGCACCTGGTTTTCTTTTATATCGGTCAGACACAACCTGAAATTATACGCCTGCACACGTTTGTCACCGCTGCCTTCGGCGCCCGGGCCGTCCGGATCAATCCACGGCAGCAGTCCACTGGAAGAATCACCTTCAGTAACATAAGGATCCACTGGCAGATTGAACTGATGGTGGACAGCGTTTTGCGTTTGAACGCCGTTCAATGTCTCGCCATATTTTTCATTCGACTCTCTGCCGACGGTATAACTCACACCGGCCATCGCCATCAGGTCGCCTTCATACGTCGCGTCAATGAACATTTTCCCATAAAACCTGTGACCCGATTCGGTTTTCAGTGACACAATCATGCTGCCCTGTTTTTCAACCCCGTCTTCGAGATCGAGTCTTTGGCCAAAAAGCACCGGGATTTTCGCTTCATCGATCATTTGATTGAAAATTATTTCCGCCGCATGCGGCTCGAACTGCCACCAGGTTTGTGTCCGCTCCCAATCTTTATATCTCCTTAAAAAGTGCAGCCTCTTTTCCTGCTTCCATGAATCCTGTTTCAGGTAATGAATATACAGCCGATGATAAAATTCCTTCGAGATACCTCCGATCGCATTCTTATTGCCAATATCGGTCGCTCCGAGACCACCGCTGCTGAGCCCGCCGAGATGCTTGCCCGGCTCGATCAAAATAACCGATTTACCCATTCGAGAGGCCTGCACCGCCGCGGCCACACCGGCACTTGTACCGCCGTAAACAACAATATCATAATCCCTCTGGGCTGGAACAGAAGTTCGGCCAAGATCTCCACAACCCGCCGCTACAACAAGAATGAGACATAAAAGCATGTAAAATAAAGATTTATCCATTGACATGATTTCATTCCTTCCATAAAACAAATAAAAAACTACTAAAAATTCAACGCTATCCGAACAAAAATCCGATTTTGACAGAAAAAGTATTGTATTTTAATACGTTTTTCTATATTATTCTCAATCTTTTAGCCAGTATTAAATGATGTAATGTTGTTTTATTGTATAGAAAGGAATTTAAATGCCAGCAGTTATTGATAAAGACAAATGCACCGGTTGTGAAGCATGTGTTTCTGAGTGCCCCAGCGAGGCTATCAACATGGTTGACGGTAAAGCAGAGGTCAACGTTGAGGCCTGTGTGGATTGCGGCGCTTGTGTTGACGCATGCCCGGTTGAAGCTATTTCAATGGAGTAACGACATTAATGTTGAACAGCCGCAGGGAGGCGGCTGTTTAGTAGTTTAACAATTAAAGATTTTAATTATGAATACCCTTGGCCCCATCGTCTAGGCAGGTCTAGGACACCGGGTTTTCAACCCGGCAACAG
>CAZNET010000201.1:0-5293 GCA_964571885.1 uncultured Pirellulales bacterium | reverse complement strand
GGATATAAGCCAGACGTTTCCGCAGGTCCTGCCAGTGAAGCAATGATTAAAGTAAACGCGAAAATACAGATATTTAATTTCTGTAACATAATCACACCTCTTTTTTATTCATTCATAGCAAATCCTCGAGATGAAATCAATTCATTTCAATTGATTTTTTCATTTTGGTTTAAGCAGTTTGACGGCCCTGTTTCCGCGGGGAAGTTCCACGCTTTTGTCCCAGTTTTCTTTGCCCGCTTCAAGCCCCCGGACATAGCCGTAATGGATATCGTCTGCTTTGGTGATGACCGGGTCGTCCTTTTCCCAGATTCGGTGATCGTACCTGTCGGCGACGGTCGCGTAGTACCAGCGGTAGGGAAACTCGTGGTCTTTGACAAGCATGTCGATATCGGTAATATCCACGTTATGAGCATTCGTCAGGTCTTTTTGTGTCACCACATGGGTGATATCCTTCGTATAGTAATGTTCGGCATAATCCGTATTCGGGTCGGTGTCCTTCCCCAGCTCGGGCTGCTTCCAGAACGGCGGCACATAGGCGTCGAGAAACGTTAAATGAACCGCGGCACCGATTTGCTTTTTCAGTATCGACGCGGCACCGTTTATGGTCCAGCTACCGGCGGAGTGACCGACCAGATGGATGTGCTCAAATTTGTGATTCAGCTTCAAAACCGCCATGGCAAGTCTGGCCGATGCGATATCGCGCGCGTACTTGGCGGCATCGACGGGATTGACAACGCCGGCCCCGCCCTTCCAGTCAAAATAACAGCACAACCATTCGTTGGGATCGACCTTTTTATAAAAAGCCCTGGCCGTATCGGCCGGCCAGTCCTCAGCGCCTTTATCGATCCAGCCGTGCGTCACTAAGACAAGCTTAATAACCGTCTCGGATATCCTGATATTCGGATCGACAATAATATTGGGATCGATGCTGTTATTCGAATCGGCGATCACATACTGCATGAAAAACCGCCCCTTATCGACAATGCTGATAACACCATTGCTGTCGCTGGCAATTTCCACACCCGCATAAAGCTGCCCGGAAAATCCCGTTGACTTGACAAGCTCGATGATCTGATGCCTCAGATCATCATCAGCTATGCCAATACCCGTATTAGCAATGCTTATAACCGCAATCAGAATTGTGAATTTCAAACAGTTCAAAACAAATCCCATAAAAAATTTTGTCCGGACATCATTATATCATAATCTCATAATCCCCGCAATTAAAGGAATTTATCACATTGACGGTATTCACAACCGCTATACCCCGAACCGTAAATCGACTGAAAACAAAAATTAATAGGATGTTAAAGAACCTTTAACACGATCTGAAAATTTAAATGGATAATGCCGCGCAATGGACGACCTGAGCTTAACATTATGGCTTACTATAATCAATTGGAGGATAACGTGTTATGAAAAAGTCTAACACAGGACTGATAGACCCGATCGATATCGACGAAATCTCCTTTCAGCGTACCGTGGAATTCGGCTTTCTCTGCGACGACGAACTTGACGCCTTTACCCTGCTGATCCGCAACCGCCGCTCGCTGCCGGCCTATTACGGCGATTTCTGGGGATGTATGGAGTGCTCCTTTACTTCGCTGGACCTGGTAACCATGGCGAGACACATCCTGACCGAGCACAGCTCAACACCCGTAAACCAGGCCGACCTCGAAGAAATGACCGAAGCGAAGAATTAAAATCCATTTATCTCACAGAATCAATATAAAACAGCTCCTTGTTAGGGTGGTTGAACAACAGCAACCGCCCTTATCGAAAAAAATTCTACCAAAAGCATGAGGTTTTTTTATCTTGACATTGAGTATTCATGCGAATTAATATTAGGAAAAAATGGTCAGGAAAGGAAATTCACATGGAATCAAATCTTTCATCTCAGCTAAAATCTTTCAGGTCTTTTACATCATTATTTCTGCTGATCCTCTGTCAGCTCTGTTTTGCCCAGGTAAAGGTATGGGAAGGTGACACTCAGATCAACACGTATTTTCTGGATCCGCCGGATGTGAATCCAAGATTTTACGAAGGTCGCGGACACCAGGGAGTGCAAAAGCACATTTATCCTTTTCCAATGCATGACGGCTTAACTGATGTAAGTGAGATGAAGTCTTACAAAACCATTTTTGTGGAAAATGAATATATCAAAATATCCATCATACCCGAGTTAGGGGGACGTATTTTCTCTGCTTATGACAAATTAGCTGACTATGATTTCATCTATAAACAGGACGCCATAAAACCTTCACTGGTAGGCATGGCAGGTAAATGGATAACCGGTGCCATTGCCTGGGGTTTTCCGCACCATCACGGACCTCATACGATGGCGCCTTACGAACATATTACCGAAACCAATCCCGACGGCAGTGTCACTGTCTGGATTTCAAAATTCGATCTTCGTCACAGAGTAAGAGGGCTGATTGGAATTACGATCAGGCCTGACAATAATGTCATTTCCGTCACCGGCTATGTAAGTAATCCTACTGCCTATACCAACTCGTTTCTCTTCTGGACAAATCCTTCAGTAAAAGCCGATGAATCCTACCAGGTCATTTTTGATCCCTCCGTTCAGTGGGTTACCTTTCATGGAAAAAAACAAATGCTGTCATGGCCTATCGCAGATGACTGGTGGCGCCATGGTGTCAATTATACGGGAGTAGATGTAAGTTTATGGCGAAATATAAAGCGTCCGACGTCTTTCTTTACCATTCATCCTGAAGGTGATTATTTTGGAGGCTACAGTCACAAATACGATGCGGGGACAGTCTGCGTAGGAAATCACCACATTACACCCGGCATGAAATGCTGGGAGTATGGCCCTAATCCGGAAGGCAACGCCTGGATTCGCATGGTTACCGACAATGCAGGACACAATATAGAATTAATGGCAGGAGCATACACCGATAATCAGCCGGACTATAGTTTTCTTCATGCGTACGAAGTAAAACATTTTACTCAAAACTGGTTTCCGATAAGCAAAACTGGTGGATTCGATTATGCTAACTTAAATGGTGCAATGAATATTGATCTGGATCAATCAATGGCCAAAATAAGGATCAACGCAACCAGCACAAATAAAGATGCCAAACTTGTGATCTCAGCCAAAGATAAAACTCTTTTTGATAAAACCATTTCTATCAGTCCAAGAGAACCTTTTATTGAAGACTACAAAGTGACTGATACAATCGAAGAGTCGGATATTAAAGTCTCCTTATCTGACTCATCGGGTAAAATCCTGATGGAATATCGACCAAAGCCCAAGATCAAAAGACCTAAACCCGAAGTCACTGTCTTGCCGGGAGATCCCAAAGACTATAAATCAGTGGAAGAACTTTATCTTGCCGGTCTGCGGCTGGTACAGTTCTACAATCCTGTCGTGGATCCCAAGCCCTATTTTGAAGAAGCCCTGCGCAGGGATCCGGGTAATTATAATGTAAACGTTTTCCTTGGAACCGAAGATTTGAAACAAAAAAGATGGGTACAGGCGGAGGAAAAACTTACCAAAGCCGTTGACAGGGTAACTTATAACAATACCAGGCCAAAGAGCTGTGAGGGCCATTATTATCTTGGTATTGTACAGAGAAAACTGAAAAAACGTAAAGAAGCCTACGATAATTTCTACAGGGCGACGTGGGATTATACATACAATACGGCCGGTTATGCCCAACTGGCTGAAATGGATATTGAAAATAAAGATTATGCCCGTGCCCTTATGCATCTGGATCGCGCTATCAGTACCAATGACATGATTAAAAGATTAAAGGTCAATAAAGCTATTGCATTGCGTAAACTCGGCCATCTGGAAAAGGCTGAAAAATTAATTTCCGCAGTAATCGATGAAGATAAGCTCGACTTTTTTGCCAGAAATGAATTGTATATCATTCAAAAACAAAAAAACACATCGGATGTAGATCAAACATTGAACACGTTGACTAAGCTGATGAATAATGATGTGCAAAATTATCTGGAAGTATCGACTTATTATTCTAACCTTGGATTAAACAAAGAGGCAATAAACGTTCTGGAACGTATGACTTGTAATCAATCAAAATCCTGCAGCAAAAATCCGATCCTCTATTACACACTTGGACACTTATGGAACCTTGAAAGTAATGAAACAAAAGCTTATCAATACCTCAAATCTGCAGCGATCATGCCTTGGCAATATTGTTTTCCGTGGCGTGAAGAAACGATCCCTGTTCTGCAATATGCAAAAGAAGCTAATCCAACAGATGCCATGGCAAGTTATTTTCTTGGTTGTTTGTACTATGGAAGTCAACCTGACAAAGCAATTAAAGAATGGGAATATTCCAGGTCGATCAACGATCAGTTCTCCTATACGCACCGAAACCTGGCATGGGGATATAACATGCACCAGAATGATATTACCAAGGCGATAGCGAGTATGGAAAAAGCGATTTCGTTAAACAAACAAGATGCACGGTTCTTTTATGAGATGGATATTTTGTACGAAAAGGCAGGCGCTCCATTTGAAAAAAGATTAAAAATGCTCCAGGACAACCACACCACTGTGAAGAAACGCGACGATGCGCTAACAAGAGAAGCCTTGGTATTGGTACAGGTCGGTAGATATGACGACGCCATAAAAATCTATGAAGAAAATCATTTCAATTTCTGGGAAGGCGTGAGAACCGCGATATCTATTTTCCAGGACGCTAATATTTTAAGAGGAATAAAACGTTATAACGCCGGCGATTACAAAGGTGCGCTGGCAGATTTTAAGATGTCATTCGCTTATCCGCCAAATGTTGATATGGGACCGCCACATAGCTCATCACGATATGCCCAGCTTTATTATTACACAGCAATGGCACTGGAAGCAATCGGAAATAAAAAGGAAGCGATGGAATATTACACCAAAGCAGTCAGCGATAATTCAGATAATACGGTCTATTTATATTATCAGGTTCTTGCTCACAGAAAACTAAAACATAAAGATCAGGCTCAGAAAACCTTTGATAAACTCAATAAATACGCTAACAGACAAAGAGGCGTCGAAGATGACAGTCAGTTTTCCATAAGAAAAACGGAGCAGATGTGGCTATCTAATAAATATTATGCGCTCGGGCTGTGCCGTCTTGCAGAAGGAAATAAAGAACAGGCCAAAGAATATTTTACAAAAGCGGTTAATACAAATCCGAATCTATGGGCAAGCTTCTGGCTAAAAGAAGGATTAAACTAACAATCCAAAATTGATAGGTTACGCTATGCAACATCAAATTCTTGAGGTTTGAATTCCATTCTACAGCCGGATTCG
>CAZNET010000200.1:0-5315 GCA_964571885.1 uncultured Pirellulales bacterium | reverse complement strand
ATCGAGATGGCCAAAAAAGGTAAGCTGGACCCGGTCATCGGCCGGGATAAAGAGATACGCCGATGCATGCAGGTCCTGAACCGCCGAACGAAAAACAACCCGGTCCTGATCGGCGAACCCGGTGTCGGTAAAACCGCTATCGTCGAAGGTCTCGCTCAGCGCATCGTCGCCGGCGATGTCCCCACGGGCCTTGCCGACCGACGGATCATCGCATTGGATATGGGAGCACTGATCGCGGGAACAAAATTCCGCGGCGAGTTCGAGGATCGATTCAAAGCGGTCTTAAAGGAAGTGATCGCGGCCGAAGGACAGATCATTCTGTTTATCGACGAACTGCATACGGTCGTCGGTGCGGGCAAAACCGAAGGCTCGGTCGATGCGGGCAACTTATTGAAACCTTCGCTGGCCCGCGGCGAACTGAGGTGCATCGGCGCGACGACGATCGACGAGTACCGAAAACATATCGAAAAAGATGCGGCCCTGGAAAGACGTTTTCAGCCGCTGATGGTCGATCCGCCGACCGTCGAGGAGACGATCGCGATTTTGCGCGGACTCAAGGACCGGTATGAAACCCATCACGGCGTCAGGATCACCGACAGTGCCCTGGTGGCCGCGGCGACCCTTTCGACCCGTTACATTACCGACCGCTGGCTGCCGGACAAGGCGATCGATCTGATCGACGAGGCGGCTTCGAAACTTCGAATTGAAAACGATTCGCTGCCGGCCGAGCTTGACACGATACGAAGAAAGATCGTCCAGCTGCAGATCGAGAAACAGGCCCTGAAAAAAGAAACCGACGAGGCCAGCAAAGAACGGTTGAAAAACACGGAAAAACAACTGAAGGAGCTGCAGCTTGACGATGCGCGGTTAACGGAGAAATGGGAAAACGAAAAAGGTGACATCGATCAGATCAAACAACTTAAGCAGAAACTCGAAGAAGCGCAGATGCAGTTCGAAAACGCTCAGCGAAAAGGCGATCTCGAATCGGCGGCCAGGCTGCGGTACGAAACCATTGCCAATCTTGAAAAAGAACTGAAGGACAAAGAAGAGACGCTCGCAAAAACACAAAAGGAAATCATTCATAATGAAGTCACCGAAGAGCACATCGCTCAGGTGGTATCCACATGGAGCGGTATCCCGGTATCCCGACTGCTGGCCGCTCAGCGTCAGCGGCTTCTGGATATGGAACAGGAAATCGCCAAGCATGTCGTCGGTCAAAACGAGGCGGTTTCGGCGGTCTGCAACGCCGTTCGGCGCAACCGCGCGGGACTCGGCGACCCGAACCGGCCGATCGGGGTGTTCTTGTTCCTCGGCCCGACCGGTGTCGGCAAGACCGAACTTTCCAAGGCACTGGCCGATTTTCTGTTCCACCACCCCAATGCCATGGTCCGGATCGATATGAGTGAATTCATGGAGCAGCATTCGGTGGCAAGGCTGATCGGTTCGCCGCCCGGCTATGTCGGATTCGAAGAAGGCGGCAGACTCACCGAAGCGATCCGCAGAAAACCGTATTCGGTCGTGCTGCTCGACGAGATCGAAAAGGCGCACCCGGATGTATTCAATGTTATGCTGCAGGTCTTCGACGACGGCAGGCTGACCGACGGTAAAGGCAAAACCGTTGATTTCAAGAATACCGTCATTATTATGACCAGCAACATCGCCGGTCAGCAGATCCAGGAACTGACTCAGGAAGAAGGCGCCGACTGGGAGATCGAAGCCCATGTCAAGGACGTGCTGAAGAAGGCGTTCAAACCGGAGTTCCTCAATCGTATCGACGAGGTGATCGTCTTCCATATGCTCAACAAAGAGCACCTGCGAAAGATCGTCAACATCCAGTTAGGCTATCTCAAAGACCGTCTCAATCAGCAGGATATTACCGTCGAGTTCACTGACGCGGCCAAGGACCAACTCATGGATCAGGGCTACGATACTTCCTACGGCGCAAGACCATTAAAACGTGTCATCCAGCAAAAGCTTGAAAACCCCCTGGCCAACGAACTGCTCGCGGGAAGATTCGCCGAAGGTGACACCGTGAAAGTGGATTCCGATACGCACAGCTTCATCTTCACCAAAACCTAACCGCCGACGCCGATTAGTTTCATCATATTTTGCTTTGTGAGCAACTGAAGATCAGCTTTTCTTTCGATGAACGGCTTGACGTCCCGGATCACACGATCCCAGTCAAACTGTTCGAGTCTGTCGGCAAGCCGGCTTCGCCAGTTATCTTTGGTCAATTCGGCTCCTTTGAAGCCGGTTTGCCTCAGTGCATTATTCAATAATTTGATATTCGGTCCCGGCCAGGTACGATCTGAAAGATACCACATCAAATCATAAATATCTCTGCCCTTTACATATCTGCGTGACAGCAATGCGTGAATTTTACCGGCGAGAAGCGATGATTTATCGTAATGCAGAAGATTCAAGAGACAGTGTTTTCTTATGATGGTGGTTTGAAGATTCGCACCTTTGGGAGGATTGGTATCGATTTCGATTTTGATCGAAATAATCTCCGAACTTAAAGGGGACAGTCCAAGTTCATTAAGCAAAGCGATAAATTTGATAAAGGCGGATTTTACGGTTTTATCCGTTTTCACTTTGATGGTGACATTGTAATCTTCTTTTTCAAAAACGGCCTTTGCCTGTTTCATATAATATTCAAATTTATCTTCACTGTTCGCCTTGACCAATGAAAAATCAAGGTCCTCTGAGAACCTGGGCATCTGATGCAAAAACCGCAGAGCCGTGCCTCCCAAAAATGCCCAGTTCGAGAAGGCACCGTTTTCCTGAAGCGACTCAAGGATCCTGGCCTGCAAATACTCGCGAATAACACATCGGGCCAGGTTTGAATCACTGACATTTTCTATTTGTTGTTTTAGATAATCCTTCATAATTCGGTTCCTTCAGCTTCTTCGATGACATGTTCGATATGCTTAACTGCTTTGCTTAATTTAGGGCTTTGAAATTCTTTCGTATATTTATTTAATGTACCGGGATCGAGAATTTCAAGATTTTGTAATCGAAGTTCATCGATAAAATCTCTGCTGTCGGCACCGGCAGTAAGATAGATAAGATCGAGCAGGGCCTTTTCAGGTTCGGCAATAAAGGCTTTTTGGCCGGGGCTTAATTCGATTTGCTTATATCCGAAAAAATATTTTTTTCTGATATGCCGAAAGTCAAATCTGCCCAGCGGTGTTTCGATCGTTTGGGGTCTGTCGGTAGTAACGCCGTTGATCGTCGGGACGAATTCGGGAATCAGATTATAGAAAGACAATGCGGAATGCAGACTCACATACGAGGCGGATTTTAGACTGTTGGCGATACAGAACAGCTCAGGTTTGACTTTGCGGTAAGGCTCTCCCAGACAATAAAGGCCCTTGTGAATTCTAATAACCCTGCCGTCTTTGACCCACCGGCTGATCTGAAGGCGAACCTGAGAAATATCCTCCCCGGCGGCCAGAAAGCGGGGCGAAAAACAAGGCAAATGCGACACTTTATTGACTAAATCTACAAATTTCATTACAATATTTTATCAATTATGATAAATTAATGCAATATATATCGTAAAAATCGCCCGATTTCTTTAATAAAAAATGATTTATGAAAAAAATATAGGTAGAAATTTATAATGTACAAAGGCAACGGGCTATTTAGGCATATTCTTATAAGAAGCGAACGATGAAGAAACAAAAAACTGATGTACTGTTACTATTTTTATGTTTTATTTATATTTCATTAATGCAATCTGTTCTGCTAAGCACAATCCAAGCAAGAAAGCGATACAAAAGAAAGACAAGAATTTATTTGTGAGCTTGCACACACAAAAACCTTGAGAGAGAGTTTTGCTCCGGAACCAACAAATGATCTTGAAGAATACGAGAAGTTTGCAGATCAAGTTCAGGGCAAATGGAGATCGAAAAACAAAGAACATCATGCTCATTTAATGTTAGAAATTTGCAAACCGCTGAGTTCCGGCAAGTTCAAAGAAGACAGACGTTATGAATTGGCACGGCAATATGCTCTGTCGGCTTTGACTGATGCGAACAGTATTTCTATTGAAACCGAACTGGAATTGACAGGGCATGTGGTAACTTTAATGATAGGGCCTAATGCCGCAAAGGGCAAAGACTTTGCACAACGCAGAAAAAAAGATATCGAAGTACCTCTTCATGCATGGAAGAGGTTAATGGATGCTATTGATCCAAACTGAGATCCTAACGAGACACTTCTTAGTCCCAACGCTTTAGCTGTAAAAATGGGATTCCCATGTGCTATAGAATCTGAATCTATACAGGATCCGAATCTTCGTGCTAAATACGAGGCAGCTATACAAAGAAATCAACAGAAAATCGAAAGATACTCAGAGCAGAGTAGACTACACAAATGGTTGAAAAGATTTCCCGGACATGCGGAGCCCTAAATCATTCAAGCATACTCCAAGCCACCGTAGGATTTCCAGGAGCTGCAACAACTTCTCAGCATTTATAATGAGGGGATAAAAACACAAATCTTACAAAAAGTAAACGAAAATATCGAGCGGCAGTAAAAGATTGTATAAGTTACAGATTCGCATAAATCTACGAATTGAAAAGAGACAAAAAATACCTGAAAAATACAGGGAATTTTCTTGACAAATCGAAATCGGGTTGATATCTTATTGAATTCATCGTTGATGAGGCAGATTTTTAGGGCTTTTTCTAAGGTCAATAGGATGATCCGTATTATTAAACAATCTGTTCAGTATCCGGCCCAGCCGGTATCATGTCCGTGCGTTCCTGGCTTGATGGATATCGTCACAAGACATGACGGCGTGATGGACGCTTTGCGCCGAAAGGAGAATGAACCCTAAAAAGATACCAATGAAATATAATGAAAATTCAAGGCCTTGCAGGGTTCGACGCTCTGCAAGGCCTTTTTTATTTACTTTATTTTGCAGAAAGTGAGGTTGAAAATGAACATTCGGGAATTAAAAGTCGAGGATATCGAGCGGTGCCTCTGCCTTTGGAACGGCTGTGAGGGCATCTGTCTCGATTCCGATGTGGACTGCAAAGAAAAGATCGGGCTTTACCTGCACCGCAATCCGGGCCTGAGCTTCGCCGCGTATGTCAACGGCGAGCTGGCCGGTACGGTTCTGTGCGGACAGGATGCAAGACGGGGCTATCTGCAGCACCTGGCGGTTGCAAAGCAGTACCGCAGGCGGGGTATCGGAAAAACGCTGGTTCATAAGGTGCTTTCAGAGCTTCGCCGGCGGGGACTGTACAAATGCAATATCTTCGTACTGGCAGAGAACGCCGGGGCTCTTTCGTTCTGGGAGTGCA
>CAZNET010000199.1:0-5356 GCA_964571885.1 uncultured Pirellulales bacterium | reverse complement strand
TTCAAATGTTGTCGTTGTTCTGGTCAGCGGTTCGGCTGTAACGATGTCTGAGTGGAAAGATAGCGTCCCTGCTATATTACAAGCCTGGTATGCAGGTCAGCGGGGAGGGCATGCCCTTGCGAATATTCTTTTCGGCGATGTGAATCCGTCCGGCAAGCTGCCGATTACATTTGTGAAGAAACTTGAGGACCACCCCGCTCATTCGGTTGGAGAGTATCCCGGCAAAGGCGAAACGGTACGTTATAAAGAAGGCATTTATGTCGGATATCGATATCTTGATAAAGAAGACATTGAGCCGGAATTCTGCTTCGGTCACGGTTTGTCTTACACGACTTTTCAATATTCAAATTTAAGATTGCTGAAGAAAGACAAGAAGCGGGTAGATGTTTATGTTGATGTTGCCAATACAGGCGATCGTTCGGGAAAAGAAGTCGTTCAGTTATATGTATCTGATAAAAAGTGCTCCGTTGACAGACCGGTCAAAGAGCTTAAGCATTTCCAGAAAATATCCCTGGAACCAGACGAAATAAAAACCGTGACGTTCGAACTTGATGAAAGCGCTTTTTCTTTTTACAGCCCCAAAAAGAAAGCCTGGGTCGTTGAGCCCGGCGAGTTTGAAATTCTGTTGGGCAGCTCATCAAGGGACATTCGATTGACCGAGATCATTGAAATTAAATAACAAGGATCAATTATAATGGCAAAATTTAGCCGAAGAGAATTTTTGAAGCAAACCGGAATTTCTTTGGTTTCGCTTCTCACGGCTTCGTGTACTAACACTCTGAAGCACTTACGGAATGAACGTCCCAATATTCTCTGGATCACCTGCGAAGATATCGGTCCTCACTTTGGATGTTACGGGGACACTTACGCCTATACACCGAATGTGGATCAATTAGCATCTGAAGGATTAAAATTCACAAATGCTTTTTCGACCGCGTCGGTTTGTACGCCGTCACGTTCAACGATTATCACCGGCGTTTACGCAAGCTCGCTGGGAACGCAGCACCTGAGAGGTCCTGTGACGTTAGATGAATCAATTCATTGTTTTACCGAATACCTTAGAAAAGCGGGTTACTACTGCAGTAATAATTCCAAAGAGGATTATAATTTTGAAACGCCCGGATCGGCCTGGGTCGATTCGAGTGACAGAGCACACTGGAGAAATCGAAAAGACGGTCAGCCTTTTTTCAGTGTATTTAATTTTGTCATAACGCACCAAAGCCAGACCAGATATAACCTGACAAAACTAAAGAAAATAACCCAACGACTCGATGCAAAAGAACATCACGACCCGGACGATGCGCCGGTATGGCCTTATTATCCTGATACGCCGAACGTTCGTGCAAATATCGCGGCGCTTTATACGCAGATCACCCTGATGGACAAGAAGGTCAAAAAGATTCTTGATAGTCTGAAAAAAGACGGTTTGGAAGATAATACGATTGTGTTTTTCTTTTCCGACCATGGCGACGGCCTGCCGAGAGCAAAGCGGTGGCTCCATGATACCGGTACAAAGATCCCTTTAATTGTGCGTTTTCCAAAACAGTATCAACATTTAGCACCTAGAAATCATCCGAGGACTGTTGAAGAGATGGTTAGTTTTATTGATTTTGCGCCAACCGTTTTGAATCTGACGGGTTTTAAGATCCCCCCGTATATGCAGGGAAAACCATTTTTAGGTACCGATCTTCAAGCCAGGGATAACTATCTATTTACCATACGAGACCGTGTCGATGAGAACCTTGAACTCAGCAGAGCTATGCGTGAACCGAGATACCATTATATCCGCAATTTTTTTCCACATCGGCCGAGAATGCAGCACAACGCGTATTCTGAAATTACTCCGATCCGCAAAGAACTAAGAAGTCTGCACAAAAAAGAAAAATTAGAAGGTGCCGAAAAATGGCTGATGGCCTCAAGCAAACCGGCTGAGGAACTTTATGATACTGTCAAAGATCCATATGAATTAAAGAACCTGGCGGATAATCCGGAGTACAGAGACAAAATAAAGTCAATGAAGTCACGTTTATTTCGATGGATGATCGAGACCAGGGATACCTCTTTAATACCCGAGCCGCAAATGCACATTTTGTCGAAAAATTCTTCGCCTTACGAAATCGCCCGAAATGATCGGATATATCCTATTGAGAGAATTTTGTCAGTTGCTGACCTGGTCGGCAGAGGTACAGAACATCTTGATGAATTGAAAGGGCATTTGAAGGATAATAACGCTATCATCCGTTACTGGGCCGCTACCGGTTTGGCGGCGTTGGGAAATGGTGCCTCTCCTGCCTCGGCGGATTTGGAAAAGGCGCTGAGCGATGAATCGGCATGTGTGCGTTTTGCCGCCGGCGAAGCGCTTTGTTATATCGGCAAAGAAAAACAGGCGATTGAAGTAATCGCGAAAGGTCTTTACGATGATGGTGTAAGGATTCGTTTGTATGCGGCGATGACTTTGGCGGCGGTCGGGGACAGCGCTCGTTACGCGGTGAAAGAAATGAAAAAGGCATTGACCTTAAAAAGCGGCTTCAATCCATATAATAAGCCCACGGAAAATGCAATTTTATATTCACTGTCTAAGCTTGAATGACTTTTAATTATTGGGAAATAAAAATGCAGAAAAATATCAATCGACGACATTTCTTAAAACTTGCAGGTCTGACATTAGGTTCGGCCATTGTCAGCGGCTGCGGGGTAGATTCTCATGTCACATCTTCGACACAAAGGCCCAATATTATTTTTATCATGGCCGACGATCATGCGTCTCACGCGATCAGTTGTTACGGCAGCAGGATAAATAAAACCCCCAACCTTGACAAACTCGCCGCACAGGGGATGCGGTTCGATAACTGTTTCTGTACCAACAGTATATGCTCGCCAAGCCGGGCGGTGATATTGACCGGAAAGTACAGCCATCTTAACGGTGTTGTTGATAACGGCAGTGATTTTGATACATCTCAGCAGACCTTCCCGAAACTTCTCGACAAGGCGGGCTATCAAACTGCTCTTATCGGAAAATGGCACTTGTCCGGCTATGGATCACAAACGGTCAGCCCGGCAAGTTTCGACCACTACTGTGTTCTTATCGGTGACAGCGGTCAGGGCTCGTATTTCGATCCGGTTTTTCGCGAAAACGGAAAGCAAAAAAGAATCGAAGGCTATGTTACCGATATTGTCACAGATTTGTCTATAGAGTGGCTTAACAACCGCCAGAAAGACAAGCCATTTTGCCTGATGCTGCACCATAAGGCTCCGCATCGTCACTGGCGATCGGATGATGAACACGAATCAATGTACCGGCAAACACAGATCCCTGAGCCGGTGACATTTGATGATGATTATAAAACACGGGAGCAAACCGCGGGCAATACCGATCTTACAATTGAAAAGCATTTGATAAAAAAAGATTACAAGGCGACCATTCCTGACAATCTATCCGGCGATGAAATCAAAAAATGGAAATACCAGCATTTTATAAAAGATTACCTGCGTACCATTGCTTCGATCGATGGCAACCTGGGCAGGCTGCTTGACTTTCTCGATGAGCAGAATTTAGCGGATAATACGCTTATTGTTTATACCTCCGACCAGGGATTTTTTCTTGGCGACCACGGCCTGTTCGATAAGCGGTTTATGTACGAAGAATCATTACGGATGCCTTTGGTTATGCGGTTACCCAAAATGATATCGGCCGGCTCGCTCAACAAAGATATCGTTCTGAATCTCGATTTTGCTCCGACATTTGTTGATCTGGCGGGTGTAAATATCCCGTCCGATATTCAGGGTCGATCCTTGAAACCATTGCTTAATGGAAATACCCCTTCTGACTGGCGGCAGTCTATGTATTATCATTATTACGAATACCCGTACGGCTGGGGCGTCAGGCGTCACTACGGCATCAGGACGCATAAATATAAATTGATCCATTTTTATTATGACTGTGATATATGGGAATTGTATGATCTTGAAAAAGATCCGTATGAATTGACTAACATCTACTCCGATCCTGCCTATGATGAAGTAATCACTAAATTAAAAGCAGAACTGGCGTCACTTCGGGAAAAATACGGCGATTCGGATGAACTGGCTCAGAAATTTATCGAACAAAGTAAAAATAAATAAAGGAAATAATAAGATGAAACTGTCAAAGATGATTTTGATTGTTGTATGGGTAATAGTTTCAGTTTCTTTAGCTGAAAACATTGAACCGAAGGGGAAGCTCGATGCTCAGCTTTATCCGCTGCCTATGGGTTCTGTGAAACCGCAGGGCTGGCTTGAGGATTGGGCCAGGTTGGCGGCCGATGGGATCACCGGACATCTTGACGAGCGGGCGGCAACCTTTGAAAAGGGATGGACCACGGAAACGTTCAAAGCACGCGGGGCAGGCCCGGAAGGGACCAATTGGCCGTTGGAGCAAAGCGCATACTGGCTTGATGGTCTGGTGCGTTTAGCATATATTCTTGACGATGAACAGTTGATCGAAAAAGCAAAGACTCGACTTGACATGGTGGTTGATGGTGTTCACAACGGCGGGCCGTCATTGATCTACTGGCGTTCCAAAAAACAATTGAAAGGTGAATTCGATAACTGGGCGCATTCGCACATGGGACGGGCGCTGATCGCCTATTACCAGGCTACCGGTGACAAGCGGATTCTCGATGCGCTTGTCAAAGTCTATCAGGATTATCCTCTGCCGAAAATGACCGCCCGCTTCGGCGGTGTCAATGGAGCGGTCAATATCGATCCGATGCTCGAAACCTATTACCTCAGTGGTGACAAACAGATTCTGGAAAAGGCACTGGCTTTTTCCAAAAGAAATGACTTTAAGAAAGTCGTCGAACAGTGGAACAATAATGAGTTTGCCGTCGGTCACAATGTTGTTTATTACGAAAACATACGAGTTCCGGCGATTGCTTATTTGTTGACGAAAGATCCAAAGTATTTACAGGCCAGCGTTTCAGCGTTACAATGGGGTGAGAAAAATCACGGTCTGCCTTTGGGGTTGACGTCAGGCGAAGAATTTTCGGCGGGCATCGGTTCGACCAGGCTTGTTGAAACATGCAATATCGCCGCGGGACCGTGGACGTTCAACTGGCTTTTGCGAATAACAGGCCGATCTGAATATGCCGATCGACAGGAACATGTTTTTTTCAATGCCGCCCCTGCGCCGATCAGCCGGGATTTCCAAACGCTGTGCTATTATCAAAGCTGTAACCGGTTGGATAAATTACCCCAGGACAGGCCGCCTAATCCGAGTGAAGGCGGTGATAGTTTTCAGTTCAGAGATATCGGTCACGAAGTGCTTTGCTGTGTTGCTAATTCAAATCGGATCCTGCCCAATTATATTATGC
Organism: uncultured Pirellulales bacterium; assembly: GCA_964571885.1. Classification (GTDB taxonomy): domain Bacteria; phylum Planctomycetota; class Phycisphaerae; order Sedimentisphaerales; family Anaerobacaceae; genus CAZNET01. The sequence goes on along the minus strand of CAZNET010000199.1, from coordinate 5 downwards.
ATATG
>CAZNET010000198.1:0-5388 GCA_964571885.1 uncultured Pirellulales bacterium | reverse complement strand
GACTTCCCACTCATCGATGCCGTGATGAAAGATGGTACCGAGATGCTGGTCACCGGCGATATGAACGGCAAAACATCTTCGTATTTCTGCAAGAGCTTTATTGCGTCCTGTCTGGGGCCACCCATTGGAATCCAGGTCGGCTTTTAGCCTTCCGCCGACTTTGCCGTGGACGTGGGCACCGCCGCAGAAGATGGTCTGTGACAAAACCGCTTTCATATCCGCTCGGCGCCAGTCCTGGCCCCACTGGCGGAGGAAATGTAACTGGCGGTCGCCCAGCAGGACCGCGCCTTCGACATCGACGCTCTTAGGGTCGTAATTCGGATTTGTAATATGATCCGGACGGGGCCCTAATTTTGGAATGAGCGGCTCAGGGCCGGATTTGAATTTTCGGTCTTCGATGATCGCGAAGCTGATGCGGCCCAGCGTCAGGTCGGTGTAATACACACCGATGCCCTGTGCGATAGGCGTCGGATCGAAGGGGTCCGGCAGATGCGAGGTCTGCGCCAGCTCGACGGATTTGACATATCGGGCGGGCATGTAATAGCCGCCGTCGTGGCCGTGGACGGTTTTGGATTTTATGCCGCCGGCGCCCCACAGGTTGCCCTGACCGACGTCGTGGTCATCGGGAATAGTGATGGTGGGCCGGTTGCGGATAATGTCACCGAAATCGCGTCCGAATTTGAGCCAGTATCTGAGATGATTGACGTGGTCATAGACCTGGTCGCCGGAAAAAAACAGCAGGTCCGGGTCAAGCTTTTTGATATTCTCAACAATATCGGTTCGCGGGATGTCGCCGCCGTGTGGTTTATAGATCGAGTTGCCGGTAAAGGCGGCGATGACGATCACGTTTTTTTCCACCGGGTCATGGCGGATCAGGCCCTCGTACTCAGCCACGCCGTCCAGGCCGACGACTTTGTAAGGATAATCTTTGGTCATGTCCCAATTCTCAACGCGAAAGTGCGCTGTCCATGTCTTGTCATTTTTTCTGTAGAGATATTCGGTAATTTTAGTCTCATCGACTTTTTTCCATTGGCCGTCTTTTTTGATCTTCAGAACCGCGATTCGGCTTTCGCCGTCCTTCAGTGGATAGAACTGGGCCGTCATTTTGAGGATGTTGTCGTGCACCGTGTAAAGCGCAAAACAAATGCGGTCCTTCGGCTCAAGCTCGGGAATCTCGAGGGGATTATAAGTGTCTGATACAGCAAATACAGTAATACAAATGAACAGTATGAATGTAATTGCTAATCGTTTCATTTTTTTTCTGCCTTTCATTGGAATAATGATAGTTTTCAACTTTATAAAATGTTAGCTGATAAAGGAATTTGTGTCAATGCATTGTTTAGATAACACTTGATATCTAAAAGCAAATATTCATGTAAAAGAGGAAATATTGAAGATTTACAGTTACCACCAGTTAGATGCAAAGACGGCGAAGTCATTGAAATCTACCGTTCCGTTTCTGTCCAGGTCTTCTTTCAGCAGGGGCAGAACGTCGGTCCATTTATTTGTGAATATTGACAGATCGATGTTATCCACATCGTCGTCGCAATCAAGATCGGCGATGTTACCGGCCGTTGAAAGTGACATACTGGCCTGAGCGGTTCCGCCATGGGCTCCGATGTTGACCCGTTGACCGTGCGGCCACAGCTCATCTTCATAAGAAGTTATCGTTAGTCCCGCGTCGATACAGAGGCTGGTCACGGTATCCGTTTGCCAGCTTTGGCTGACAGGGTTCCACCTGCCCGCCTGGGATTTCAAATGATAATCTCCAATAGATGGATTTGCGAATAATGGATCGACACTCATGCCGAATACTCTATCCTGAATATCACAGGCCCCAATAAATCCGTTATCAGTCCCCGGTGTGTAGAATTGGTCGGGTGAGTTACCCCAGAGGATACTGTTAAACATAATCAGGTATATCGGATCATTATATTGTTCGAAATAAATGGCACCGCCTTCTACTGAGGCCGTATTGTCTGCGAAGGTGCAGTTGTCGATGGATAAATATGCGTTCATGTATGCATAGATCCCGCCGCCCCGGCTTTGATATTGGGATGCGTCATTTTTTGCTATCAGCGACTTTGTGAGTGTTACCCCTGAATCATAAGAAACACAAACAGCGGCTCCGAAGCCCCAACTGCCGACGGTGTTTTCTGTTATGGTACAATGACTGATCGTTGGACCGCTGCCGTTCCCGAGGTAAATCGCTCCGCCGTGACAAAAGCAGGTACTTTGCGGATCAAGTTCCGATCCATTGTTTCGGATGATACAGTTTTTGATCGTTGGTGATGCCCCATAACAATAAATGGCCGCTCCGCCGTAGCAACCGGTTACCACGTAAGCATTGGTAATCGTAATACCTTCGAGCACCGAGTCGTTACCTTCTCCATTTTGAAAATAAAAACCGCGGTGATTATCTGAATAGCTTGCATTGCAGTCGATAATGCAGTTTTCAGGCCCATTTAAGCTTTTTACCATAATGGCTTTTCCAAGAAAATCGATATCACGGTTGCCATCTCCTGAGTAGGTCCCATCTTCCACTAAAACTGTATTGCCGTCTAAAGCAATTTCAATCGCTTCTTGAATAGTCGTGTATTCGGATGGAACGTATAGTATCCCATCATTGTCAAAGCGATAGATAAGCGTTGCACGAACTATTAAAGGACTGTTGCTTGCACAGGGATCTGTGATGATCAAGTTGCAATCATATTGCCCTTTTTCTATTTCCGTTATATCTGGAGTCAATGTAACCATATTGATGTCACCAGAAGAGCTGCCGTTCAGGGGTGACACATCAAGCCAGTCACAATCGTGGGAAATCGTCCAGTTGAGTGTACCTCCACCAGTGTTTCGAATCTCAAGAGTTTGAGCGTTAGGGCTTATGTCTTCCTGATAAGAAATGAAGGTAAATTCGTTTTTGGAAATGCAAATTTGAGGAGTTGACATAGTTAAAGTGACATGAACTTTAAAGGGGGAATTATTTGCATTAGGATCGACAATGGTTAAATAAGTGTTATATTGTCCCGGTTCGAGCCCATTGATGTCAACGATAACATTTACATCATTGATTTCTATAATTGAAGAACCGATGTTTGGATCCACAACCAGCCAGCCACAATTTTCATGAATACTCCATGATAAGTTGTCGCCGCCGCAATTGCGTATCTGTAACTTTTGCTCATTTGGATCGGGCCCATAGAGAACCCCTTCAAATAGCATATTTCCGGTGGAAACAGCAATACGGGGGATCTGGTGATTGTATTCGTAGGCACCCATGTCAACAATAGGTGCTGTGCCGTTACCGGTGTCAATAATGGTGGGATCATCATGGAATCGATTACAGTTTTCAAGATCATAAAGATCTGCCCAGTCAGGCACAGATACATTGTTTGCTGCATCAATACAGAATGAATCGGCAAGCAAATGAAAATCATTTTCAAAAGCAAAATTTGGATCGATATCAATATTACCTTCACCTGCAAGACCACCATAGATATTACAATAAGTTATGGGTGATGCTGTATCAACTTCACGTTTACCATCTGAACCATCGGAGTTGTAAAAACAAATACAATTGCTGACAGTAACAACTCCATTGGTCCAGGATTTTACTGCACTTCCCCATGAGTTATATTTATTCCTGACAATAGTGCAATTCGTAATAACATTGTTACCTCCAAAAGTGCAGCAAATACACCATTGTGACTGGTTGCCGGTAAACAGGCTGTTTATAACATTTGCGCTTGATGACTCCGAATATAATCCACCGCCCCTTCCAGCTTTATTATTGTTGATATTACAGCGGTCTATTCGGGCAGTACTATCTTTAATAAAAATACCCCCACCGGAACCATTAGTATTGCCTTGGTTATTGTTAATGGTACAATCAGTTATAACTAGGTTTCCTTCAATTGCCGCAATACCAGGGCCATGACATCCTATATTGTCATGAATATAGCATTTATTGATATATGAGCTGCTTTGAAATGTGAAAATTGCCGCTCCATTTCCTATTCCAAAAGTAGGTGCTGAATTAGCAACAAATTCACATCGAAGAAATGTCGGACTGCTTTGATAGCAACAGGCTCCAGCTCCAGCTTGTCTCCAAACACCATCTATGAAAATATCGTTAGGGGCATAAGCTTTGGTAATTGTTAAACCATCGACAATAGAGTTCGCGTTTTCACCATGATGGAAATAGAAACCGCGGTGAGGAACAAGCTCGGTTCCATTACAGTCAATAATGGTATTTTGTACAATTTCAGGATTGTTTGGATCAATACTGCGTAAGGTAATAGCTTTTCCGAGAAAGTCGATATCGCGATTACCGGTGCCGGTGTATGTTCCCGGCATGACTTCGACGATATCGCCGTCATTAGCGTCGTCGATCGCCGCTTGAATCGTGTTAAAATCCGCGATGCCGTCGTCATCGACTGTAATGATTCGCGCCGGACATATCGACGAGAAAACAAATACCGCGAAAAGAATTACCCGGATGTGAATAATAGAAATACCATTTTCGCGGACCCCTTGGAAACATTCGTTCCGCGTCATATTAGTACCCTCTGATTTCTGATAATAATAGAGAATTCTTTCAACTAACCGCAATAATAAGACTAACCATTAAATGCGGATATGTCAAGGAAAAAACTGAATCATGAGAAAATTATTCTTTTAATTATTAATTCCGACGACTTGCGCTTAATTGGATTGATAATTTGCCGGGTTTTATTAAGATAGATCGTTAGTAATCAGTAATCATGTAATCATTGGCTCAGTAATGAAAGGGTGGTTATGAACGGTATATATAACATAGTTGCAACGGTTTTGCTTTCTGTCATTTTAGCGGGTGTTTGCCTTGGTTATGAGGCTCATCCGGATTGGGAGAATCCCGGGATGATCGGGCAGAACAAAGAGCCGGGGCACTGCACGTCGATGGTTTTTGACCGGTGCGATAACATGGTACATGATCTGTGGCCTATGAGTCCGCGTTACATGTCACTGAACGGGACGTGGAAATTTCACTGGGTCCGGCAGCCCAGCGAGAGGCCTGTCGATTTTTACAAGCTCGATTATGATGTGTCCGGCTGGGACGAGATCCTGGTACCGAGCAACTGGCAGATGCTTGGCTATGGTGTGCCGATCTATACCAATGTCAAATATCCGTTTGTGGCCGATCCGCCCTATATCATGCGAAAGACCAACCCAACGTATACCAGTGCCAAACACCCCAACCCGGTCGGTTCGTACCGCAGAAAATTCTGGCTGACCGAGAAGTGGACAAAGGAAAAAGTCTTCATCGTTTTCGACGGTGTCCGCAGCGCGTTTTACTTATGGGTTAACGGCGAAAAGGTCGGCTACAGCCAGGGCAGCATGACGCCGGCC
>CAZNET010000197.1:0-5392 GCA_964571885.1 uncultured Pirellulales bacterium | reverse complement strand
GTGCGAGAAAGGAGATGATGGTTTGGAAAATATTGAATAAGTTCATATCCTCTATCATATTCAATGCAATGGCAACCGCTATGGAAATAAGGCCGGCGATAACCGTTGTAATACGGCCGATCCACACGACTTTCTTTGTATCCGCATTGGGATTGAACAATTTTTTGTAAATATCCAGTGTAAAAACGGTACTGAAGGAGTTAAGCCCCGAATCGAGAGAGCTGATCAATGCGGCTATCAGGACCGCAACAATCAAGCCAACCATCCCGACCGGGAAAAGGTCTGTTACCAACACCATATAAGCATGGTCCGCATCGGCGAGGTTGGGATGCAGGACACGGCAGACAATACCAGGTACCAGGAAAATAAAAGGAGTCAAGACTTTGAGAAAACCGGCAAAAACACAGCCGTATTGTCCCTGCTTTATGTCCCTTCCGCCCAGTGCTCTTTGAACAATGGTCTGGTCGGTACACCAGAACCAGATGCCCATCACCGGATATCCCAGAACGAATGCCTGCCAGGGTTCGGGATTATCGGAGGGACGCAACAGGGTCCAAAAGCCTTTCGGCACAGCTTCAATAACATTGTCTATCCCGCCGACTTTCATAAAACCAACTATGGTCAAAGCGACAGAAGCGATAAACATCAGGATCGTCTGAAAAGAGTCGGTGATTACCACGGCTTCGAGACCGCCTGTAACCGTAAAACTTGTTGCTATGATCGTTAAGATAACAACCGACAGCCAGTAAGGCCATTCGACGATCTGGCTCAACAGGATCCCTCCCGCGAACAGGACGCTTCCCAACCAGAGAACGATTGTGGAAAACAGCACATACCAGGCGAGAAAATTTCTGCATGAATCGTTGTATCTTCTGCTTAAAAATTCCGGCATGGTGCTGATCTTCGTATTCATATAATGCGGAATAAATATCATGGCCAGTAGCATCATGAAGATCCAGGCCATCCATTCGTAATTGGCCGCTACCATCCCCATCGAATAACCGATGCCGCAGGTGGCGATAAGCATGGAAGGCTGGATATTGGTACCGAGGATCGACAAGCCGATGTTCTGCCATCCAAGCTTTCTTCCGGCAAGGAAGAGGTCTTCGGTATGTTTTCTTCTGAAACTGACCCAGAAACCAAGGGTAAGCAATGCGGTAATGTAAATACCTATGACGACAAAATCAAGAAGATCCAAAGATACTTCTACTCCCATAGCAGACTCCTTCATATAACAATCATCCTTTTTCTGTCAGCCGACTCTTAAAGGCGACTCTGTAAATTCAAGGTATCTTAACGGCTTGGAATATAATTTGCCAGTATTTTTTCAGATATGTTCAATCATACTGCTTTAGGGTATAAATTGACGATCCAACACTATAAATTATCAGGAAAGCCGGTTTTTGAAATCCTCATAAGTGAAGCTCCTCTGCGCTGAAATTTGATTCGCCTTCGGGTCATAAATGCAAATATCAGGCAGATTGATACCATTAAACATTGTATTTTTAACCATGGTATAATGGGCCATATCGTGAAAAATCAGCTTTTCCCCAACTTTCAGCGGCTTATCGAAAGAATAATCTCCGATGACATCGCCGGCCAGACAGGTATTGCCTGTTAATCGATACGTATGTTTCAATTTGCCCGGTTTATCCGTATTTTCTATCTTGGGACGATACGGCATTTCGAGAACGTCGGGCATGTGCGCCGACGCGGAGGTATCGAGGATCGCGATATCCATATCGCGGTGAATAATATCCAGAACCGAACTAACGAGAAAGCCGGTATTCAGAGCAATTGCCTCGCCGGGTTCGAGATAAATTGTTTTATGGTATCGGCCCCGAAAATAATCGATTAACTTACACAGCAGATCGACATCATAGTCGGGCCGGGTGATGTGATGTCCGCCGCCGAAATTGATCCATTCAAGCGGTTCGAAATATTTGCCGAATTTTTCTTCCACGGCCAATAAGGTCCTTTCCAGCGAGTCGCTGTTCAATTCACAAAGCGTGTGAAAATGAAAACCCGAAATGCCGTCCAGCGATTTCGAGCCGAACTGATCTATCGTTATCCCCAGTCGCGAACCGGGTGAACAGGGATCGTAGATCGGGGTTTTCACTTCGCTATGTTCGGGGTTGATGCGCAGGCCGCACTGGATTTTCTTTTTCGCTTTTTTTACGACCGGTCCGAATTTTTCCCATTGGTTAAAGGAATTAAAAACGATATGATCGACGATTCCAACGATTTCTTCAAATTCATCATCCCGGTAAGCTGGGCCGCAGATATGGACCTCTTTGCCGAAATACTCCGACCCGAGCTGTGCTTCAAAAAGCGAGCTGGCCGTCGTGCCCGCGAGAGAATCACGGATCAGGTCGAACAGCGACCACATCGCAAAGCCTTTCAATGCAAGCAGTATTCTGCACTCGGTCCTTTGCTGAACGTCGGCAAGGATTTTAAGATTGCTTTGTAACAATCCCTTGTCAACCACATAACAAGGGGTTCTTAGTTGAGTGATATCGAAATTCAACGGTCGATCACTTTCCATGGCAGGCCGTGAATATTGAGTTTTTCCATAAAGGGGTCCGGATCGAACTGTTCCATATTGAACACACCCTTTCCCCGCCACGAGCCGTTGAGCATCATCATCGCCCCGATCATCGCCGGCACACCTGTCGTGTAGGAGACCGCCTGCGCTCCGACTTCCTCGTAGCATTGATGATGATCACAGACATTGTAGATCATGACTTTTTTTGTCTTGCCGTCTTTGACGCCCTCGATGATGGTGCCGATGCAGGTCTTGCCGGTGTAGTTTTCACCCAGCGAACCGGGGTCGGGCAACACAGCCTTGAGGAATTTCAGCGGCACGATCTGATTGCCTTCGTATTCGACCGGCTCGATGCTCGTCATGCCGACGTTCTGAAGAACCCGCAGGTGCGTGATATACTCGTCGCCGAAGGTCATCCAGAATCGGATGCGTTTTAAGCCCTTGATATTTTTGACCAGCGATTCCTCTTCCTCGTGATAAAGCAGATAGGCTTTTTTCGGTCCGACCTCGGGAAATTCGATCATCTCGCTGACGGACATCGGCTCGATCTCGATCCATTTGCCGTCTTCCCAGTATTTACCCTTCTGCGTGATCTCGCGGATATTGATCTCCGGATTGAAATTCGTCGCGAACGGATGGCCGTGCGAACCGGCATTGCAGTCCACGATATCGATGTAATGTATCTCGTCGAACAGATGCTTTTGAGCGTACGCGCAGAAAACATTGGTGACACCCGGGTCGAATCCGCTTCCCAAAAGTGCCATGATCCCCTTCTCGGCGAATTTTTCCTGATAGGCCCACTGCCAACTGTATTCGAATTTCGCTTCATCTGGGGGTTCATAATTTGCCGTGTCGAGATAATCGACGCCCGTTTCCAAAGCCGCGTCCATGATCGGCAGGTCCTGATATGGCAGCGCAACATTGATGATCAAATCGGGCTTATGCTTTTTAATAAGTTTCACAACCTGATCGGCTTTGTCCGCATCGACCTGCTCGACCGTGATCGGCTGTGAAACCGCGTCGGCGATCTGCTGACATTTTTCTACCGTCCTGCTGGCCAGAACGATCTCTTCAAATACTTCCGGCACCTGGGCACACTTGCGAACCACAACATTACCCACACCCCCCGCTCCAATAATCAATACCTTTGCCAAGTCAAAATCCTTTCAAACCAAATAAAATATCCGGTATATTGCCTATGATTTTCAATAAGCGTTGGCAAAATGCAACTAAAATTGTTCCTCAATAACCTGAAAATGCTGACTTCCTGCCCACGAAAACTGCATTAATCCAAAAGGGATGATTAACTTGACTTTGACCTAAAAAAAGGTTATAATATTTTCACTATTGAACAATATCATTTAACCTCTTTATATAGAGAAGGTTATATTAAATTACTCGGCATTTTGAGTATTTAAGGAGCCGTCAGGGTGAAAAAATTATATCAATCATCCATAAATCTCGTCACGCTAACTTTTATTCCGGAGGAATAACGATGTTAAAGAAAAGCCTCAGAAGTTCAAAAACGCAGATTTTTTATCATTCTGTATTGATTGCTTTGATCTTGCTTATGCTGACAGTTACCAGTTTTGCCGAACCGTTGAAACCGGCGTGGCTGTTTTCTGACAATATGGTGCTGCAGCGGGATATGGATATTATCGTCTGGGGCTGGTCCGAGCCTTCGGAATCGGTAACGGTCGATATAAACGGCAACAGCGATACGGTTTCGGCCAACGGCAGCGGCGAGTGGGTTACTGTGTTGTCGCCGATGAGTGCCGGCGGACCTTATTCTATGGTCATCAGCGACTCGAATGACACGATCACGCTGACTAATGTAATGATCGGTGAGTTGTGGGTATCGGCCGGTCAATCGAATATGGAGATATCCTTCAACAGCGAACACGCCGACCCCGGCGATAAGCCGACGGTCGATTTCAATGATCTTCGTTTTTTGAAAGTCAAGGACAACTATTCAAGCAGTCCTGTCGAGGATATTAAACTAACAAGCGCCTGGCCTCCGGGAATTCACCGGGCTAACGACACTTGGAAACAGGGAACCGCGGCCAACTCGGAAGACTTTTCGATGGTCGCCTACTACTTCGCCAGGAATATCCATCAGGCCCTTTCCGGTATGGCGGTTGGTGTCATCGATATCTCTCGCGGCGGTTCGAGCATCAAGGCATGGGCCAGTGAAGAATCACAGGGAGGTTCGTCGGGACCGTCGATCCGTTACGCCAGTGACAGTGACACCAGTATGGATCATTACGATCTGTTCAGGGGACACGCCTATCCGCTGCTGGGTTTGTCGGTTCGTGGCGTCATCTTTTATCAGGGCGAAACAGATGTCTGGTGGCAAAGTACGCCTTATTGCGACTGGTTTCCGCCTTTCATTATCGATCTGAGACTTCAATGGGGAGATGAGCTGCCGTTCTACTATGTTCAACAGCAAAGTGCAACATTAAGCGACAACCAGGAACAGCGTATGATCAAGCTTCGTCAATGTCAACTCGATACGTTGTCGCTGCCGAATACGGGAATGGCGGTGATCGCCGATGTCCAGTCAGGTCTTCATCCAAAAAACAAAGAGGTCGTAGGTGACCGCTTAGCGGTGATCGCACGGGCTTTGCAATACGGCGAAGCCATCGAATATTCAGGCCCTGTCTATACGACTGGTGTCGTTGACGGCAATACCATTCGCCTTAGTTTCGATCATGTCGCCGGCGGACTGGTCGCTGCGGGCGGAACGTTAAGTTCCTCGACGAATCCCGTAGCGGTGTTTAAGATCAGCGGTTCGGACGGCACCTTTTACCCGGCCGACGCTGTGATCGACGGCAACGAAGTCGTCGT
>CAZNET010000196.1:0-5403 GCA_964571885.1 uncultured Pirellulales bacterium | reverse complement strand
AATGCCGCCTATACACGAACACCTGAAGTGGAGTATATCGGCCTGTTAAAAGAAGCTGTCGAATCCGCTTCTCAATAACCTTCTTGCCCGGCACGTATCGATGTGCTATCATATCGAATGACTTAAACGAAATTCTGTATCGTTTGGATGGAATCCGGATATAAAAATGATACGTGCCTATAATGATGACGATGCCCACACCACTGTTACCGGGAAAACGATAAACTTGGAACCCGCGTCAGTTTTGGGTTCGGACGGTCTCATCTCCGGCAGATTTCCGGGATTTGAGACAAGAACCCAGCAGATCGAAATGGCCCAGGCGGTTCAGCGAGCGTTTGCCGATAAATGTCATCTGGTCGTCGAAGCGGGTACCGGTGTCGGTAAAAGCTTTGCTTATTTGATTCCCGCGATCGAAAAAGCCTGTCGAACGGGCGGTAAAATCCTGATCAGCACGTACACCATTAACCTCCAGGAACAGCTTATCAATAAAGATATTCCGTTTTTAGCGGATGTCCTCGAACAGCCGTTCAACGCGGTTTTGGCCAAGGGACGAGGCAATTACCTTTGCAAACGCAGACTTGAGTTTGCGATGAGAAGACAAAAGGGTCTGTTCGATACCTTTTATTCGGCTTTGTCGAATATTAACAATTGGGCTGAGCAAAGCTCAGATGGATCGTTGAGTGATATGAAGGCTATTCCGAAAGCGGAGGTCTGGGATGCGGTCAAAAGCGAGCACGGCAACTGTAAAGGCCGCAAATGTCCCTATTACGGCCGATGTTTTTACTGGCGAGCCAGAAGAGCCCTGGAGACCGCCGATATCGTTGTTGCCAATCACGCCCTGCTGTTCAGTGACCTGGTTCTCAAAGCCGCCGGCGCCTCGGTACTGCCGGACTATGACACCGTGGTGATTGACGAAGCCCATAACATCGAACATGTCGCCGAGGATCATTTCGGAATCGATATCAGCAATCATACCGTCGAATACTTGTTGCGAGGCCTCTACAATCCAAGAACGCATCGAGGATTATTGACATTTTTGAAAGCAGAAAAAATTATTGACCTGACCGCTGATATCTTTGAGCGGTCGCGTGACTTTTTCAAATCCGTTCGCTCGTGGTATCATGAACACCAAGAAGAAAACGAAGGGCGTTGTTATAAAAACTTTGTCGAGGACACCCTGTCGGGACATCTCATCATCCTTCGAAAAGAACTAACTGTACTGGTCAGGCAGGTCGGTAATGAAGATGAAAAATTCGAGTTGATGCGGTACATCGATAAATGCAATGCGCTGATCAGCGAGCTTAAACTGTTTCTCGAACAGGACAGGGAGGACTATGTGTACTGGATCGAAACGAATGATAAGCGAACCAAAACAACTCGGCTCAAAAGCGCGCCGGTGAATGTAGGCCAGGATATTGACGCGACACTTTTCAGTAAATATGACATCGTGGTCATGGCCAGCGCGACTTTAAGTACCGGTCAGACCAATACAAAAGAGGGATTTGACTTTTTCGCGGGCAGAATCGGATTAAAAACATTTAAGGCCCTTAAACTCGGTTCACCATTCGATTATCAAAAGCAGGTCACTATATATATTGAAAAACACCTGCCCGCCCCGACCGAAAAAACATTTCTCGAAAAGGCTGAGATGTCACTTAAAGCCTACATCGAAAAGACTCAAGGCAGAGCCTTCGTCCTATTCACCAGCTATCAAATGCTCAACGCCCTGGCCGGCCGGCTTGACCCATGGCTTGTGGAAAATGATATGATCCTTCTTAAACAGGGTTCGAATGTCGACCGCAGCCGACTGCTTAAAGATTTCAAGACCGCTGAGAAGGCGGTTTTATTCGGAACCGACAGTTTCTGGCAAGGTGTCGATGTCCCCGGCGAGGCTTTAAGCAATGTGATTATCGTCCGTCTGCCGTTCGCCGTGCCGAACCACCCCCTGCTGGCCGGCAAGCTCGAACAGATTCGACTACAGGGCGGTAATCCGTTTTTCGACTACCAGCTTCCTCAGGCGATCATTAAATTCAAACAGGGATTCGGCAGACTGATCCGGAATAAGACGGACACCGGTATCGTAGTCATCCTTGACAGCAGGATCGTCAACAAGCCCTACGGCGAAAAATTTCTTTACGCTATTCCGAAGTGCACCGTTAACGTTATTGACTCGATTAAAGGAAAAATAAAATGAAATACTTATTAATGTTATTATCCATGATGACGATTTTGAGCTCTTTCTGTTTTTCACAAACTTCCGAATCGTTTATCAAAAAAAGACTTGATGATCCGAGAGCGGTCTATCTTGATGAAACATTCGGCGTCAAAGGTGACGGCAAACATGACGACGCACCGGGTATCCAGCGGGCCATAGATACGCTGTATGAAAAACGCCAGCAGGGAATTGTTTTTATTCCACGGGGAAAATATCGCCTCGGCAGGACGATCTACATCTGGCGGGGTATTCGGCTGATCGGTTACGGAAAGAAACGCCCGGTCTTTATCCTCAGTGAAAACACGCCCGGCTACCAGCAGGATGACCGTCGATATGTCATCCAGTTCTGTGGAGGAAAACCAAAGGCCGACGCTGAACCGCCCGACGCCAGTAATACCACTTTCGGTTCAGGGATCATCAATATCGACCTGGTCATCGAAAAAGGTAATCCCGGTGCCGTCGCCATTCGTTATAATGTCGCCCAGCACTGTACGCTGCGCTATATGGACTTCGATCTTGGTGACGCAGAGACCGGTCTCGAGCAGATCGGAAACGAAATCGTCAACTGCAGTTTTCGAAACGGCCAATATGCCATCAAAACAAAATCCACCTCGGCCGGCTGGCAGGCACTGCTGATGGACTGTTACTTTGCCGATCAAAAAACGGCCGCGATACAATCCAAATGGGCGGGCCTGACACTAATCCGTTGCAGATTCGATAATGTTCCCGTGGCCGTCGATGTCCCCCCGGGCGGCACCGAACATCTTTATGCTAAGGATTGTATGTTTAATGACATTTCAGAAGCTGCTATTATTTGCGACAAAAATGAAAATCCGCACAACAAGATCAATATCGAATCTTCGCTTTTTACTTCGGTCCCGAAGATAGTAAAATTCAGACGTGTCGACGAATCAATCAGTTTTGATGCTCATTATTATGAAGTTCAAGACCTCTCCTATGGTTTGCATATAACGAATGTTCCAAATAATCAGAAAAAACAATATATGACTCGATTAAACGCCGTGGATATGAAAAATACTTCTACATGGTTAAGGGGGCCGCTCCATGTTGAAATCCCTGATCCTAATTTGTGGATCAATATCGCCAAACTCGGCGCTAAAGGTGACGGCAAGACCGATGACACGGAGGTGTTCAAAAAAGCGATCAAGAAATTCCCGAATATCTATATCCCTACCAGCGAGTATAAACTTTCCGATACACTGGTTTTGAAACCGACCACAAATCTTTTGGGGCTGCATCCGATGCAGAGCATATTCGTCACCGACGAAAAGATAAAGGGCTTTGACGATGCGAACACGCCGAACCCCCTGGTGGTTAACCCTAAAGGAGGAAATAATGTTGTCACCGGCATCGGCTTCGATCCAAAGAGAAATCCCGGCCTGATCTGCCTGAAATGGATGGCCTCATCCGGCTCCCTGGCCGATGATGTCTTTTTCAAATGGAGCAAAGGTAAAAGCGGGTCGGGTCAGTATTACGGCCTGTGGATCACCGACAACGGCGGCGGAACCTTCAAGAGCATCTGGACGCCCAACAACCACGCCCGCAACGGCCTGTATGTCAGTGACACTTCAACAAAGGGTGAGCTCTATCTGCTTTCAGTCGAGCACCACAACCAGGTTGAAACCGTCTTTGAAAATGTCAGTAACTGGTTCGTCTGCGCGCTGCAGACAGAGGTGATCAAGAACGGCGGCGAAAAAACCGTCGCCGTGGAGATGAAAAATTGTCACGATATCGAGTTCGCGAACCTGTTTTTATTCCGCGCCGGTCTCGACGTGCGCTTTCCTTACGCAATGAAACTGACCGACTGCAGTAACCTGACCTTCCGGGGTATCCATAATTTCGTGTACCGCGCGATCCCCTATGACACTATCCTGTACGATACCGATTCGGGAACTACCATCGAAGATCCGGAAGTAGCCTATCTGACACTAAGGCCCGAATAAAAATAATATTGCGATGAAAATCTGTGCCGAGGAACCTGTATCAACAATCGACAGGTTCCTCGACGTCGCCCGCAACGGCTCTATGAGTCACGCGAGCTCAGCTGCATGGTCTTCTACCAACCACAGCACAATCAATAATTTTTCACATCTTAAAAATCAGAATCAAACAAATGCAAATTCGTGAATAACACCAATTTTTCAAACGAAACTTTTGCGTTCACTTTGTTTCTCCCATCGTGCATAAAAAATAAACAGTATGATGACTTATACAAAGAAGGACTTGATTTTATCGGATAAGACATACCTACAAGAAAGGCAACCGCAGCAGAATGAGATTTTTCATGTTCATTAAATTCCCATTATGAAAAGCTCCGCTATCTTTAGTCCGGCGGTTTTGCGAATGTTCAATTTTTTATTATAAAGAAATAAAAAAAGCCGGGAGGGTCGGAAAATCCTAAACCCGGCCTTGATTTCAAAAACTTTTTGCCGAATTAGATCATACAGGTGTTACACCTTTTTTCAAAATGATGTTGCCGTACTTGACGGTCTCTGAAGTCATCACCACGGCGAAGGCATCCTGGGCCTGCTCGTAGAAGGCGAACCGCTCGACCCGCTGGACCCTCGGCGCTGACTGAGTATATCTGGTTATCACATCGAGATACGATTTTTCGACATTCGGATCGAGTGTGTCGCCCGTCACCGCGTCCATCATGAAGATCGGCGCCTCAACATACTGGTCAAGTTCGAACAGCGGCATCATGCCGTCCAGCAACTGCGGGATGCGAATCCCGTCGGCACGGATGACCGTGGCGTTGACACTATGGCCCGGAAAAAAAGCATCGGCCAGTACGATCTCGTCGCCATGGCCCATGCAGTATAAAATCGACAACAATTCAGGTCCGATAACCGGCGATATTCCTTTTAACATCTTAACATCTCCTTAAAATAAACCAATACCATTTAAAAGAACCGTTATTGTAACAATTTAATACAGCCGGGTAACTTAAAATACACATAAAAACGGGAAATACCGACGAAAAATGACATAAATCTGTCGCTGGATTATCCTTGTTGGACAGGTGTAAAAAAACTCAACATGATGAAGAAAAAAGCCTTGTTTTTTGCTCATAAACGCCATCTTTTTTCAGGCACGTTATTTGCTCATATTGAAATTGATAATGGCTTAATTTACGTCCTGAAAATGATAAAAACGAAAAAAAATCT
>CAZNET010000195.1:0-5404 GCA_964571885.1 uncultured Pirellulales bacterium | reverse complement strand
TACGGACGGCCGTTATATTCCTTATCACACCAGCCCAATACATTATAGGCATCGACTCTCAAGGCCAGATTTTCCTGGGGTTTGTATTCAAGACCGAGATTTAAGAACGCCGACAGATCAAACGGATCATCATAGGAAGGATTATACCTGTCGTTTCCCTGGACACTAAAATAATTACCCATATCCCTGGAACCAGGATATCCCCAGTACACTGCCAAAGAACCGTCAATACTGAATTTATCATTCATCCTGCGATAAGCGGTCAGCTTGGTGATATGATTGGACCAGTTAGCAATATCATGACCAAGACCAGTTGTACCTGAAATGATATCTTTTGCATGTGCAGTAATCAGTTGGGCACCTGCATTAGAAGCCTGGTGAAATTCCACAAGTTTGGTCCAGCCGTGGGATAAGGTAAATTTTGTTTTTTCGGTTTTATAGGTTGCTTCGGCCTCGATACCCATCGACCGCATCGTACCAACCGGACCGGTTGTACCACCAACCCAACCGACAACATCATGGTCATTATAGAACAATGAGGTTGCCCACCAAAGGTTATCGGTATGCTGTTTTTCATAACGAAGCTCAAATACTTCGATTTGTTCGGTTTCGGTTTCAGAGGCTCCGCCGGTCGTCGCGATGTCTTCTGCTTTCATTTCCGCGGTAAGATTGGTACGCACCGAGCGAGACCACATACCTTTGATCGTCTGATCTTGAGTCGGTGTATAAACCAGAACCGCACGCGGCGAGAACATCCAGGACGTAAAGGTATGATCGTCCAAACGCGCTCCCAAAAAGCTGGTCCACTGGTCATTGATCTGATACTGGTATTCACCAAGTATAGAGTACATATCCGTGGACCATCGTGGAACCATTGAGCCGCTGAATCTCCAGTGATTAGCCCGGTTATCCGCACCGGGACTGCCAAGCCCATTTTCCTCATGTCTCATTTCACCGCCAAACACAACCGAATGACGTTCGTTCGGATTCCATTTAAGCAATATCTGTCCCAAATATTCATCTTCTCGATTGGCTACCCACCACGCATTTTCATTGCCCGACTGTGGATTCCTGACTCTATGCAGATCAAACATATCATAGCTAAACACAAGCTCAGCGGACAATTCGGAATTTATCTCTTTGTCCAATCCTATAAACGATGTAAACTGCTGATATCCGACTCCCTTTTGAGGAGTACGTGCGGTATCAGCCGGATCAAAGTGTTCGCCGCCTCGAGTGTAGCGGGCCCAGAATTCTAAATCATCAAAGTCTATTCCGAGAAGATCGAAGTTGTTTTCGGTGTAGTTAAAATGGAATTTGAGTTTGTTCTGGCCATCGAACGACTCGTGATGACGGCTTTGATAGTCTTGCAACATCGTACCGGTTCGATTTGTTGTGCCGTAATAAAAAGGCGCATCGTCACCGGCGGCGCCGGGGTAAGCCGAGATACCTCCGAAGACAAAGTACCCTCTGTCTTCGTCGATCTTTTGACCATACTTGGCTTCCCATGAATAAAATTCCTCGATCGCACCGATGCGGATGGTGGTTTCGGTTCCTTCGAAAGTCTCGGCGGTTTCGGTGATGATGTTGATGACCATCGAAATAGCGCCCGGGCCGTACAAGGCCGAGCCGGGACCGCGGATAATATCGACGTGGTGAATATCGGTGAGCATCGGCAGGTCGCGTTCGCTTAACGCGCCGTAATGGAACTTTTCATTCATGACCCTGCCGTTGACCAAAATCAGATATTTATCTTCCCTGTCCGAGTTTATACCACGGACACCGAGATGCTGATATTCGTGCATGTGCGGCGCGATCAGCAGGTTGGGAACATAGATCTCTAGCAGTTCGTCGAGGCTTCGAGCGCCGGAATGAGCGATATCCGATCGAGTGATGGTAGTCACCGTGGACGGGATTTTACGCCGAGTGGTACCGGTCAGCGAACCGGAGACTTCCAACGGCACCTCCATCAATTCTTCAATTGAAAGATCCACCAGTTGATCACCATCGAGAGAATGATCCGCTCCGCATACGCTTGTGTTATAAGCCAGCACAATTATAACAGCCAGCCACATCACCCATTTTCCTCTCTTTATCGGAATGCATATATTCATAACTTATCCTTTCGCGTAAATTTCCTGTATTTTCATCCATCCGTCATTAATCACCATCATAGGCAACATAACATCGGTGGAATCAAGGGGTGTTTTTGGTAGAAATTCGGATAATAGGACAATCTATATCTCAAAATAAGGGCAATTTACCTAAAAGCTTTGTTTTACGAGAGATATGAATTTTTAAAAAAGAAAGAAATAATAATCTTTTGAATTATCAATCGATTATGGGACATATAAATGAGATTTTTTCAACTTTCAAATGGAAATATACCTGTTTTGTCAGGAATTTTTCCAGCATTATATCAGGAATTGGTTATCGTCTTTTTCCATTTTTATTGTGGTTGCGGGTCCATGGCCCGGAAGCACCTTTGTTTCGGGCGGAAGTGTTAACAGGTTTTCTTTTATACTTTTAATGAGGGAGTTAAAACTTCCACCTGGAAAATCCGTTCTGCCGACGGATCCGGCAAAAAGCGTATCTCCTGTGAATAAGACATAATCTTTGTCACTATACAAACTCACCGAACCGGGGGTATGGCCGGGCGTATGAATGACTTTCAGTTCTATGTTTGCTTCGTTCACAAATTCGTCATATTCGATAAGAAAATCCGCCGGATCTATTCGATAAGACATTCCCATCATTGCAGAAAGATTCAGATTACCGTCGGCAAACATTTCTGCATCCTGTTGATGGATATATATTTTCAATTTGGTATTATGTTTCCTTAACAACTCTATCCCCGCGATATGATCGATATGGCCATGCGTCAACAGTAATGCTTCGGGGTGCAGCTTTTCTTTTTGTAAATATTTTGTAACCTGTTCAAAATCGAAACCGGTATCGATAATCACACACTTATCACTTTGTTCTGTCGAGCGTAAAACATAGCTGTTCGTTTGATAATCACCCAAGGCAAATTGTCTTATTTTCATCATCGTAAGCCTTAAAAAATGGATTTTGGCAGAGAATAACATAAAAAACCACGGGGGTCAAATATACTTGACCTCCCTTGAATAGTCTGTTATTGTTTCGTTTTTCGATTTAGGAATCAAAATATGAAGTCATTTTCACGGATGTTTCGGTATATCTTTCCGCAATGGAACAGGATGCTGCTGGTTTTTTTGTGTGCACTGGTCATTGCACTGTTGTATGCATTCAGTTTTGCGTCTATAGCCCCTTTATTGACCGTCATGATGGGCAATGAAGGTCTTCACGGCTGGGTCAACCGAAATGTCATTAATCATCGATACGGCCTTGAAATTTATGTTCCCGAAAAAAGGGACTTTGTCGATCCAAACAACATTCATGTGGCTTACAGACTAAGGATTGTCGAGGTCAAAGAAGATTCTCCGGGAGGACAAGCCGGTTTGAAGAGCGACGATCTGATCACCGGCATCAAAGGATTAACAGACGAAGCTTTTGAGATGCCCGCTTACAAGTTGATGGAATATCTGGCCACGGCGGAAAAAAATATCGATATCCCCTTAATGATACGAAGGCCCGTAAAAGAAGAAATACAGACAGAAACAGTTATCCTTAACTCCTCGAGCAAACCTATATACGCGAATTTAGCATACAGTATTTTGTCCGTTGTTCCCGAGGACCGAGACATAAAAAGCAAGGAAAAAGGGATTTTGCTGGTCATCAGTCTTTTGGCGGTCGCGACGGCGATACGATGCCTGGCAAGATTTTTTCAGGATTATATTTCCGGCAAAATCGTCTTCAGTTCCATCGCACAATTACGCGAGGATACATTCAGTCATGCCCTTGAGCTGCCGGTGGGTTATTTTTCCGCCGAAGGTCCCAGTGACACTGTCAGCCGGTTCGTGCGTGATTCCACGACAATTGGCGACAGTATTTTCGATCTTTTCGGAAGGGCTATCCGGGAGCCGTTAAAAGCGATCGCCCTTCTGGCAGTAGCGATGCTGGTCGATTATAAATTGTCTTTAATATTTTTATGCGGTGCCCCGGCTGCCGTTTTCGTATTAGAAAGATTCGGTAAACGGATTAAGAAAATGACACGCAGGTCCCTCCAAAGCTGGGCTCAGATGCTCGGCAAACTCGAAGAAACTCTCGCGGGATTAAAAGTGGTAAAAGTCTATAATCAAGAATCTTACGAACATAAAAACCTTGAAACAATCAATCGTAAATTGCTTGTGCATCAGTTCGGCATTGCCAAGGTGACTGCGGCAACGGCCCCGCTATTGGAAACACTGGGCATGTTCGCCGGCTGCGCGGCGGTCATATTCGGCGCTCACTGGGTTTTCAGCAGAACCATGCGTCCGGAATCGTTTTTTATGATGTTGGCCTGTCTCGGCGGTGTCGGTGAAGCAGTACGGCGCGTCAGCCCTATGTGGAACAAGATCCAACAGGCGAACGCGGCCTGCGATCGTGTTTTTCAAATTGTCGACGAAACACCGGAAACCGAGGAACCGAACGCGTTTGAGATTCAGCCTTTGAAAAATCAGATCGAATTCAGGAATATCGTTTTTACCTATCCGGGCGCAAAAAAACCTGTCCTGAAGAATGTCAGTTTAAACATACAGGCCGGGCATAATCTCGCGATCGTCGGTCCGAACGGCTCGGGGAAAACAACGCTGGTCAATCTACTGCCGAGATTTTACGATCCGGATTCCGGCGAAATCACAATCGACGAACAGAATATTCATCAGGCGACTTTGAAGAGCCTGCGCGGCCAGATCGGCATGGTGACGCAGAATATCATGACATTTAACGATACCGTAGCGGCTAATATTCGTTATGGAAAGAGCAATGCTGCAGATGAAGAAGTCGTCGAAGCGGCCAAACGCGCTTATGCTCATGATTTTATCATGGAACTTTCAAATGGGTACGATACGATTATCGGCGAGCAGAGCACGGGCTTAAGCGGAGGCCAGCTTCAGCGTATCGCCATAGCACGGGCGATTCTCAAGGATCCCGCGATTCTTATTTTTGATGAGGCAACAAGCCAGGTCGATGCGGATAGTGAAGCAAAAATTCACAAGGCGATCGAGCAGGTCATGAAAGAGCGAACGACAATATTGATCGCCCATCGGTTCAGCACGGTGATTGCGGCCGATATTATTGTTGTTATGGCGGACGGCCAGATTATTGCCACAGGAAGCCATCAAGAACTTAACAAAAGCTGTAGTTTGTATCAGAGTCTGTATGAAACGCAGCTCATAAAAGCCTGATAAATGCCAATATAATTGTTGTCAAATTTATCTAAAGCATTAAAATTGCCGAAGACATTAAATCGAAGATCAAATGGTAGTAAAGGTTATCCTGC
>CAZNET010000194.1:0-5424 GCA_964571885.1 uncultured Pirellulales bacterium | reverse complement strand
ACACATCTGATATAATCATAGGTGGGTGTTCCCGCCAGTCCGTGGGGTTATAACTTGATCTCATTTACACATCTGATATAATACCGGGCGTGTAAGCCTTTTTATTACAATGGCTTGCGCTCATTTTGAACTGAAAAAAATGAGCATTTTCCCTGTCAACCGTCTCAAAATTCTCTGTTTTTTTAAGATTTTTCAAGCCTTTTTTTCCTTAGTTCATATCTGTTCCCAAGGCGTTTTTCTTCCTTGATTTCCTTGTAATTCCCAAAGAAATCAACTGAATATTTTCTTAATTCTGCATTTCGATAACTTATACTTTTTGTTTTTCCCTTCGTACTTGCAAAGATTATTCCGTTAATATTTTTCACGCTTATATTAGAACGAGTTCCTCCTATAAAATCAATGTAAAATTTATCCCCATTGAGACTTATTAAATCGTCTTTGAATAAGGAAAATTTAAACTTCAAGCTATCTCTTATAGTGCTTGGCCACTCATCATACGGAGCGTTGTTTTTGCGCAAATATTTATCAGGTAAAGGTTTTTTGCTGTAAATGTCAACTGAATAAATCGGAACCATATAATTCTTGCCATTTTTATCGACATATACATCTGCCCGAACTACTTCTCCCATTTTCGCGTAACCGCCCCGGACCTCAAGTGTCCTGTTATTGTTTTCAGTCTTTTTGCTGACAATAGTATCCTCATGAGCTCCGCCTGTTACTGTATGTCTCGGCATGCGAGATACAAATATCTTTTCAACAGCCTCCTGGATATCCTCGCGAACACTGTCCCAGGGCTTAAACTTTCCCTTAACAAAACCGAATTGATTATACCAGTTTTTCCCTTTTCTCTCGACTTCTTTGGCAAGATTCGATATCAAATAAACATGGCCGTCCGTCGAACACGCAACCACAAGAGCATCAACCGCGTGATGCAAGTCACTTTCTTCCCTGTCCTTTCTCAGTCCCCACATATACCGTAAAAATGCCGTTATGTTTCCGCTGCGAACTTTTATTCTGCTGACATCTTTGATATCGTCTCGTTCGGAAGTCGAAAAATCAAAATATTTCCGCAGATAATCTGCGATATGACGCGCTGCGTATCGTGTGTCGTTCAGATCCCTGCTTAAAAACTTTTCTTTGTCCTCGTCGGTCCATCGCCTGCGAATCAGATTTCGCCTCTTACCATATGGCATGGCATACATCTTTTTGACCCTGCTTTCAAATTCATGCCATTGCTGACTGTCTTTTCCGTACATCTCCTCGAACCACTCAAAAGGAATCCTGTTTTTCTTGTCTTGATTTGCCTTCTGTGTACACAGCACCTTGTTATTCAAGCTGTCGTTAAACGACCGGCTCATGGGCAATACATGATCGATCTCACAGTCTAAAATGTAGACTTCATGTCCACCCGTTGCCGGATATAAAGTAATCGCCTTATCCGTATAGGGACACCGGTAATTTTGCTGCTCCGCCAAGCGAAACATTAAGAGATTCTGACCCTCTTCGGGATCAATCCCGTTTTCCAGACATCTCTTTTTCGCTAATTCTTTGGCTTCCCGATAACGTTTTTGGCCTTGAGCAATCTGAATTTTTCGATTTTTCCCGCTTGCCAGTTCTGTTGCCACTTCAATATGAATCTGGTCAATCGGATAAGTGTCATTATATTTCCTGATAATTGCGTTAATCAGCTTACGTGACTGTGAAATCACCCGGGCAACCACAGGGTTATTTTCAAAAAAACCGTGATAGGGCTTTAAGAGTTTTTGTTTCTTAAGCTCTAATTCACCATAACCGCATTTATCCTTAGCCTCGTGAAATAAATCTCCGTCCTTCATATATTCTAACAAATTTTTCATTGCCTCTTTGGAATGCCTGGCAACCTCTTTCATATTAATCGTCAATACCGCATTGATTATGGCTTCGTCTTTGATACCGTTCTCTTTCAGATACTGTGTTCTGGTTTCATCGCTTTTATGATAAACTAATGCCTCCGCAATAGTATCTAACTGTTCTGGCTTTTCTTTTAAGCTTTCCCACTGCCCGTCATTGCTGTATTTTTCAATGGCCCTCCTGATTTTGTGAAACCCTTTAAGCTCGACAAAAGTGCTGTCCTCGAACTGTTTTATATAGGCCGCGTTTCCATTGAGTTTTTTTGTTTTTTTACTACTTTCCTCTTTTTTGAATTCTTCAAGTAATTTTGTATAGCCCTTCAAATTTGCAAACCTGATATTTCCGTCTAAATTGAGATGCTTTCGAATATCTGAATAATAGACGTAAAGCTGATTAGCCTTTTGGTAATCAGCTAATCTCTTTTTGAAAATGTCTTTTATCTGCTTATCTAAAACACTCACTTCTCCCGTTTCTATATTTACGACAGAAATCTTATGTTTATCATCAAATACCGGTTGTCCGTTCTTAATTTTACAGATAATTTTCTTGTCATATTCCGGATTATTTTCTTTGTATGAGCAGAGATTAAACTGTAAATTCGGTTTATCTTTTAGATCTAATACCTCTCGTATTTGCGAAAAAGTCAAAACTGAGTTCTTATAGGCAAGTTCAACAATCTTATCTCTTTTCGGTTTCTCGATAGGTGCTGTTTTGTCTTTATTATTTCTATCTACGATGTTTAACGTGTTAAGTCTGTTAAGCAGCATAAATCTTTCGTTTGTATAGCTTTCTCGCGGAGCGCATATTTCCCCGGTAAATTCACATCGGCTCATCATTTTTTGCAGCTTCGCGTCGTCAATCCCTTCTTCGTGCATCAGAATCTTTTCAATATAGTCTTCTAAAAATTCTTTCGCTGCTTTTTCTTGACCAAATGATTGTTGAGCCTCGAAGATTTTCTCGATTTCTTCCTGGAGCAAAGACCGATGAATAGAATGCTCGTAACTATTTTCCTTATTTCGTTTTCTTCTGTTCTCGGGGTTAGTCTGCCTGTATTCTTCATAAAACATGTGCCCGACAGTTTTCCATCCGCCATTCTCTAATTTTTTTCTTATCGATGAAAGTCCTGTTTTAACTTTTCCCGCTTCGGATTTCGAGTCTTCTTTTTGAATTTCTTCTGCCTTGGTATGAAAATAAAAACCTCGATGCTTAGCGATATGATAGAGCACTCTGAAAAGTTCAATATCGGTTAGTTTTCTTTCCAATGCTTCTTTGCGTATCGTCCATATATCCCAGTTATTTTCATTGTCCCCTTTTTTAGGTTTTAAAATTTCGTTTCTATTAAAATTCTCATTAATTAAATGATACTTTTTGCAAAGATGCATGAGGCTCTTAAGCCTTTTTGCTTTTCGTCTTGTGGTCTTTCTGACTCTCCGTGCGCCTCCTCTGATAAGAGCAAGGCTTTTCTTTTGCCGATCCTGGGGAAGTTGAAATAACCGTACTCCGGCGTCGATAATTTCTCCCTCTGCAATTTTGTGCTTTATTTCCTGCGTTCCGTCTTCTTTTTCTGTCAAATATTCTTCTTCCTGAACTCTAACGATACCCCATCCAACCGATCCTACTCCGATATCCAACCCTAAAATGATCTTCTCTTTGTTCATAATCTCATCCCATATTTCACATAATTATCAAAATTAAATGTTGACAACTTAGGCGTATTATAATAAAATCGCAAATGAGATCAAGTTATAATAAGTCTTCATTTCGATGAAGATTGTGGAGCTCTGCAGTATTTGCATCTTCTCATATTATTATGACACAAAAAAGGGAACGGGTTCCCCACCTGTTCCCTTTTTAATTTAAGTAGAAATAAGAACTTATGAATTTTTTCACAACAAGCGCATAGTCGCGCAGGCTCTGCCCCATGCGGTACCTCTACTTCATGGGGTAAACCTTTTTAAATAATGAATAACCCTGCACCCAACCTGGTACATTTCTCCCTAAAATCCGCAACCCCCAAAACCTTTCCTTGTAAGTTTCAAAGAGTTGACCGGTTGCGGGTTTTCATGCCGATCGTCGAGTGGTGCATACGGATTGATAACATTTAAACTGTTGGAAACGAGTCTTTATATCAGGTCGGAAAAGGGGCATTTTTTTTGTTTTCTTGGGTCTTTGAGGGGTTGTCATATTGATTTTTTATGCTGGTAAGGCAGATTTTTATTGGCCGGTCCCATAAAAAGGTAAAGTTTAGAGGGTATTTTTTCCGATGAATTTTATTGAAGACTTTCGTTTTTAGTATTATTATTGGCGTTTTGAAGACAATTGCGAGTTTTTTAGTATAAGAACGATTGTGAAATGGATTTTACAGGTTCGTGTTGGCCGATTCATTCACAGATACCTGTTTTTGACGCGACCTGACGGGTCAGGAGAAACATTATGAAGACAATAGCAGTGGTGAATCAAAAAGGCGGTTGCGGCAAGACGACCGTATCGATAAATCTTTCCAGTGCGCTGGCGTCTCTGGGTCAGAAAACGCTTCTTGTGGATATGGATCCGCAGTCTCACTGTGCGGTCGGTTTGGCGGTTCCGGAGGACCAGATCGAGCAGAGCATTTACGATGTTCTGATCAGCAAGAGCCGCAACGAACCGATCAAGCTGACGGAGATCCTTTGGCAGATCGGCGAGAACTTCGAGCTGGCCCCGGCCAGTATCGACCTGTCGGCCTTCTCGCAGCAGATGAGCGGGATTAATGACCGCGAGAAATGTCTCAAATCCGTTCTCGACGATCTCCGCGGCAGTTTCGATTATGTGATCATCGACTGCCCGCCGTCGGTGGGGCTGCTGACCTTCAATGCGCTTCGTTCGGCCAGTGACGTTGTCGTGCCGGTCGAGACGGGCTATTTCTCGCTGCACGGACTGAGCAAGCAGCTCGAAACGCTGACGATTCTGTGCGAGCGCTGCAGCCAGCACGTCAACGTCCGGGTTCTTGCGAGCATGTATGATATACGCACGAAAATGGCTCGTGAGATTTTGTCTGAGCTTCGTGAGAAGTTCGGCGACAAGATGTTCAAGACGGTTGTGAATTTCAATACGAAGCTGAAAGAGGCGGCGAGTTTCGGTCAGCCGATCAATGAGTACGATCCTGCGAGCAAGGGACAGCGGGACTTTAAGTCGCTGGCGGAGGAAATTGTCGGCGAGGCGGTCAAGAATGAGCGTCATGAGATGGTCAATACGCTGAGCTCTCAGCTTGCGGCGATCAGCAGTTCTGCCGATGAGCTGCTGGCGTCGGTGAATCCGGCGGTTCCAATCGAGGAGATGCATCAGCCGGTCGCGACGGCCAACGATATCGATCAGAAGATCAGCGAATACTACGGTGTGAACCAGATCGAGAACGCGGTGATGTTCGTGACGCTGTATCCACGGGCGTCGAAGGTACAGATCGCGGGAGACTTCAATAACTGGCAGCCGGAGAATACGGAGCTTGAGAAGGTGTCGGATAACGGGATCTGGAAGGCGAAGGTGGAGATGCCTGCGGGT
>CAZNET010000193.1:0-5451 GCA_964571885.1 uncultured Pirellulales bacterium | reverse complement strand
AAAAGACGGAAGGATTAAAGACGATGCGCCGCCCGCTCAGTTATATAATCTAAAAGACGATCCTGCACAGAAAATAAATGTGTATCATCAATATCCCGAAAAAGTCAACGAATTGAAAAAGGTGCTGGAAAAATATAGACAAGAAAACAGAAGTGCTCCAAAATCATAGCATGTTTCTTCGAAGGGGATTCTGAATTGAAAAATACAATACTAATTTTTATTTTGTCGGTATTTACGATGTTAAGTTCACAGGCAAGCGCAGATAAAACAGAAAGTGACAAAAACATGAAATCCTACAAGACATTCGGTACAATGGGCAAAGAGCAGCGTCCATTGTCAAAATCTGAAGAAGCTGTCCTCCTCGAATACGAAGGCAAGGGGTGCCTGACCCATATGTGGTTTGGCGGCGACTTCAAGTCGTTTGGACAAACGCGCTTACGGATTTATGTCGATGGTGAAAAGACGGCATCGATCGATATGAAGCTCTATCTGGGACACGGGATCGGCTTCAACGACCCCGGGCCGCCGTGGGGAACGGATCGCATCGGCATTACGGGTCATCAGGGAGGACTCTATAATACCTATCGAATTCCTTTTGGCTCAAAGATTAGAGTTACCGCCCAGCTAAGTGACAGCGAAGAACAGACCCGCCCGCTTTTTTGGTGGATCGTTCGCGGTACTGAAAATTTGCCAATTGAACTTGGCGGCGTCGAACTGCCGGATAATGCCCGTCTGAAATTATATACTCGAGAAAATTATACGGCTGGAAGACTGGAAGAAATCGATCTATGTACAACCCGGAAAAACGGTGCCCTGTATCAGGTAACGATCTGCGCAAAAAGCACGAATCTTAATTACCTGGAAAGCTGTGTCAGGGCTTACACAGGAAAAAATAGTGAACTTCTCTGGCTTTCATCGGGACTTGAAGATTATTTTCTTGGAACCTATTATTTTCAAACGGGAAAATACTACACGCCTATTGCCGGGCTTACTCACTTCAGTAAAAAAGAAAACAGTTTTTGCGCCTACCGATTTCATGAAGTCGATCCTGTATTTTTTGAAGATGGTTTACGGCTGACAGTGCGTTGCGGCGAAAAAATAGAAGACAAGGTGTTTCACAATCCACAGCCGACAACATTTTGGACTTATACGTGGGTATATGAATGGTGAAAAGTCGGTTCGTAATTTACTTTTGGCAGGATATATTAAATATCAGCTTGTTCCAGAAATATGCGTTTATCGATTTTTGAAAAAACATGTTGATAACATTCCGGATTGGAAACAGGCTGAACCGACCATACCGTATCGACAATGCTGTAAGTTTTAATTGAGAAATTAAGTCGTATTCTGGTTTGCTCGCCGAACGTACTTATATTGGCCGTTCCTTCAATAACAGCTCGATGATCTAAGATATTCCTTTTATCGCTATGCCTTTTTTGTCCGAAGAAAATAGAATTATACCCCAACTTATAGATGTCATGATCTTTGGTCGCATTGATAAACCCCAACTGATGATTTGCTTCCTTGATAATAAAACCTTCATCCTGCAATGCGTTTAGTACCGCCCTCATCGCTACATTGATATTTGATAAATCATAGGTTCTGGTTTGAGCCTGTCGGATCTCAAGTTGTGTTTGTTCGGGCAGCGGAGGCGGTGCTTTGGCATGCCAGCCTGTCAAAACAAGTGCTGATACCCACACACCCATGAATAATGATTTTATACGTTTCATTAAAATTTTGTGGAATGATAACTGTACGATTTTACTAAGGAATCTTCATCAAATTTAATAATAACGGTCAGTGTTTTTTGTGTTTGGCTCAACGCCCCGCTGTTGCCTCACACGAAGGCGCCACCGTCGCCGATCGCTCCGGCACTGTTCGAAAAAGATGACTCTGCCGCGATTTTGTCATAGACCCACGATTCGTTTCCTTCTGCATCGCGTGTTATCAGATTAGGCGATCCCAGTGCGCTGATGATTTCTGTTTGAGAGCTACCTTGTTTGACACTGTTTTGTACCAAACCGGCGGTAAGCTGCCTTTCCTGTTTGCTTGTTAATTTGTCCTCATGGCTTTGTTCTTCACGGCAACCTGCGAAAAACAAGGATATCAGTACTAATAATGCTTATTTTTTCATTATGTACCCTCATGCAAAATCAATTTACGTTAGCTGATATTTCTTTAATTTTATCTAATTGTCCATGATATATATAAAAATTAGTATTTAAACGGAAAATTTTTTATAAATTTTGCCAATGGTTTTTATTCAAAGGACTTGAAAAATTATAGAAACAAATTAATATGATCAGTGATATCAGTATTAGAATCAGCGCCTGTAGCTCAATTGGACAGAGCATTGGTCTACGGAACCAAAGGTTGGGGGTTCGAATCCTCCCGGGCGCATTCGCATCAATTCCGAAACCTTCAAAAAACTGTTAATTGTTACGGTAATAACCGATGCAAAAAGTAATGTTCTTTTTTGTGTAAATCGTGTTTTGTTAGGAAATAATATTTTTCGAAATACTTGCGATATACGATTGCCGCAATACAATACGAAGTCTGTTTCAAGACAAATCAATCGTCAAAAACAAAATAATTTTTTTGAAAGGAGTCAAAAATGAAGAAAATGTTCTACCTGACCATAATTGTTTTACTCACAGGGATTTGTTTTGGTCAAGCGGATCAAGATGTAAAGAATGAAAATGTTTTGCTTCGAGAAAGGATAAATAAGCTCGAAGCAGAACTTGGGCAGATAAAAGAAGTTCTCAATCAACAAAAGCAACGATCTTCAAATCAGCCTTTAGAGCAAGAGCAGATCGAATTGACAGAAACACAGATCGAAAAAATTTCAAGAGCGTTGCAGGCGGATGATACGGCTAAAAACCCTGTTTGGTCCACTCTCGATATTCAGTTATACGGTTATATCAAAGCCGATGCTTCCTTCGATACGGACAGAACGACCTCGGGTAATTATGTCGTTTGGGTCAATCAGCAGTCATCCGGCGACGGCGACAATGAATTTAATTTGACCGCGAGACAAACACGTCTTGGTATGAAGGTAAAAGGCCCGCTGGAAGATGGTTTTCAGGCAAGCGGCAGAGCGGAGATCGACTTTTACGAGTCTGTTTCCGGCGCGGCACCTGCCGAAAACAAAGCAAGAATACAGCTCCGTCATGCCTATATGCAGTTCGATTGGCCCGAAGATGATTTCAGTATTCTTGCCGGACAAACCAGCGATGTTATTAGTCCTCTCAATCCCTACACCCTGAACTATACCGTGTTGTGGGATGTTGGAAATATTGGTTATCGTCGTCCGCAGATAAGATTGACTAAAGGATTAAACGGCGTTAAGCTCGAAGGCGCAATCAGCCGTACGATCGGTGACGCTGACACATCGACGCTGTCTGGTGAGGATTCGGGTTTTCCGACCTTTCAGGGTCGCGTCAGTACCAGCATGGATTTGATCGACTCACAGAAAACAACCGTCGGGATCTCGGGGCACTGGGGCGAAGAAGATTATGCTACATCAAGCTCATTTGTCGGAGATGGAAAATTTGACACCTGGTCCCTCAACTTTGATATGACACAGCCGATAAATGAGTGGTTCAGTCTCAAAGGTGAGTTTTTCTGCGGAGAAAATCTCGATACCTTTTTTGGAGGCATTGGTCAGGGAATCAACGCTCCATCCGGAACCTACACCAATGAAATCGGCAGCAAAGGCGGCTGGGTCGCAGCAAGTCTGGGACCGTGGGATAAAACAAAATATAATGTCGGGGCTGGTCTGGATGATGTCGATGCTTCGGATTTGAGTGCCTCCGATTCAAGAACGCTGAATCAGACTGTTTTTGGAAATATGGTATATTCATTAACGAAAAATGCCCAAATTGGACTCGAGTTATCACAATGGCGAACCCAATATCTCGACGGCAACCATGCTGAAAACTTCAGAGTTCAGACTTCGTTTATTTATAAATTTTAGTCATAAAAAGTTACATTTGTGTTCGTTTTAGTGCTTTTTGGCTTTTTGTTTTTGACATGAGCCTGCGTCTGATGTAACTTTACGTTTTTGCTGTGCTGCTGGTGATGTATCAGCAGTAATAATTGAATATTACCGGTTTTTTAACAAGGAGAAAATTATGGCAGAAGAAAAAAAAGGCATGGATTCTTTAATGACCGAGAGCAGGACCTTTCCGCCGCCCTCAGAAATCCAGGCCAACGCTTATGTCTCAAGTCCCGAACAGTATAAACAGATGTGGGAAAAATCGATCGATGACCCCGACGGTTTCTGGCTTGAGCAGGCAAAAAGCCTAACATGGTTCAAGGAGCCGACAAAAAGCCTTGAATATACATGGGATTCGAAGGCACGGAAGATTGAGCATACCTGGTTTGCCGATGGTCAGTTAAACATCACCGTCAATTGCCTCGACAGGCATTTGGGGACACCTGTCGCCAAGAAAACCGCTTTGATCTGGCAAGGCGACGAAGATGACCAGGTCAAAAAGTACACTTATGAAGAACTTCATAAAGAAGTATGTAAATTCGCGAATGTCTTGAAGGCTAAAGGCATTAAAAAAGGCGACCGTATTGCTTTTTATATGCCGATGGTCCCGGAACTGGCGATCACGATGCTGGCCTGTGCCCGTATCGGCGCGATCCATTCGATCATCTTCGGCGGCTTCAGCTCCGACGCGATCGAAGGCAGGATCAATGACTCGGACTGTAAAATGCTGGTGACCGCCAATGTCTCACTTCGCGGCGGCAAGCACATCAAATTAAAAAACATTGCTGATGTCGCTCTTGAGAAAACCCCTTCAATTGAAAGTGTTATTGTCATTAAGGTCAATGACGATCCGTGTGATATGAAGGACGGAAGAGACAGTTGGTATCATGAGGACATGGCCGGAGCGAGCGAAGATTGCGAACCGGAAGTGATGAACGCGGAAGACCCGCTGTTTATTCTCTATACGTCAGGCTCGACCGGCAAACCCAAAGGTGTGGTTCATACGATCGCCGGCTACCTGATGCATACGACCTTAACTCACAAGATTGTCTTCAATATTCACGATGACGATGTTTACTGGTGTACCGCCGATATCGGCTGGGTTACCGGTCACAGCTACATCGTTTACGGTCCGCTGGCCAACGGCTCGACAACGATGATGTTCGAAGGTGTCCCGACTTATCCGGATGCAGGCCGGTTCTGGCAGATCTGCGATAAGTTCGGCGTCACCGTGTTTTATACCGCGCCCACCGCCATCAGAGCGCTGATGCGTCTCGGTGACGAATGGCCCGAAAAATATAAACTCGACAGTTTGAGAATTCTCGGCACCGTTGGCGAACCCATCAATCCGGAAGCCTGGATGTGGTATTACAACAAGGTCGGCAAAGGCAACTGCCCGATCGTCGATACCTGGTGGCAGACCGAAACCGGCGGATTTATGATCACCCATATGC
>CAZNET010000192.1:0-5456 GCA_964571885.1 uncultured Pirellulales bacterium | reverse complement strand
GGATTGAACGGATTGACGCTCCACGGTTGGCGGGAAAAATCGAACCGATCCCAGACCTCGATCTGAATAATGATGTCACGATCTGCACAGAGTTTTAATAACCGTTCGAATTTATGCCAGTACTCGTTATTCCATTTTTCCAGATCATATTTACCATCATCCAACTGACAAAAAGGCCAGATGTCACCGTCATCGCGCGAACTCATCGTATTGCGGATATAGTTACCCCCGATGCTCGCCAGGGTTTCGAGCTGTTCCTTCATATCCCGCGATTGGAAAAGATTGTCATTATTTGACGCACCAAGCAGCAGTACCGGCTTGTCTTTATATTGCCAGTACCGGGGGTTCGCAGAGTAGGGTTGTATAACATCGCTTTGTGAATTCTGCTCGATGAATGAATTACAGCTCATTACTAACAGCACACATAAACTCAAATTATAGATAATTTGCTTTTTCATTTTTAATCCCGGAATAATAATTCAATTTTCAGTTATTCTGGTTAAATAATGATGCAACAACACCCCTAAAGAATTTCTTCAAGATCTAAATCTAACATACAACATAAGCCATGAAAATTCAATAAGAAAGCGTAAATTCAGTAAAATGAACTTTTTATGGATCCTGGGTCGTAGCAGAGACCTCATTTGAAGGATCGGATTCATTTGAAGATACATCGACCGCGGTCACTTTATAAAAATAGGTCGTGCTGTAATCCAGACCGGAATCGAGGTAAGAATTTTCGATTATTGAAGAATCCACAAGCGTGCTTTGATTTGGATCAAAACCAGAAATAGTCGAACGGTAGATATTATATCCCGCCAGGTCGGGTTCAGTATTGTTGTTCCATGTCAGGTAATTATCGGTTGTGCCTATATTGAATCCTGTCAATCCCGTCGGAGCCGCCGGCGGTGTTACATCGGGCGGATCGGTAACGGCATTAGCATCATTTGAATAGGCAGACCGGGCATCAATCCGCAATGCCCTGACCCTGTAATAATAATCCGTGTCAGGAAGTAAATTACTGTCCGGATAGTTTGTCACACCTGCCTTGACCGCATCGATATATTCATAGATGCCGCCGGCGCCGGTCCTGCGTTCGATCTCAAAGGCTGTTTCATCACTGCTGTTGTCGTTCCAGGTAAGATAGATTTCGCTGCTCGAATGTGCAGAAGCGATGAGATTATTCGGCGCTTCGGGAACATTAAGCCAACCGCGGGCGATCACCTTCAGGTCATTGGGATCAACCGCCCCGCTTGTATCGAGATCCACCCAGTCACACAAATTGGAATCCATACAATTCGCATCCAGATACTTTAATGCGTATATCGAATAGTCACCGAAATCGATGCAGCCGTCATAGGTAAGGTCGGCACTGAGGTCTCTGCCGAAGTGCGAATCGATCCATGCAAAATTATCTTCTCCAACCTGGCTGAGCATACAACTTAGATCATGGGCGCAGGAGGTTGTTATATATTCAAAGTAAATATTCAACGACTGAAGATGGTCTCGATAATTCTGATTATATCCTGTCAAATCTGCCACGATCTGCCTGATCGCAACATTTCCGCGGATAAGATCAGCGTTTTTCACCGCGTTGGTCCAGGGTGAATAAAGGTTGAAATAATCCTCATCGTTCTCAAATATCTCAGAGGCGATCGAGGAATGCATTGAACATACAGTACTCCAGGTAAGAAGGGCTCCGTCATAACTCACCGCGATGCTGAACAGGTGCGGGAATTTGGACATATAGGCCATTGTGCCGAAACCGCCCATGCTCATTCCCTGGATCACCCTGTAACCCCTTTCGGGAATTGTTCGGTAGTTGGTATCGACATAGTCAATCAACTCTCTGATAACATTCGTTTCTGCCGGTTTATGTCCGCTTTTGCTGTCGGCCCAGAATGAATTCCATCCGGTTGGAAAGACAAGAATAACAGGCCTGATAACGCCGGCGTTTAAAGCGGATTCATAGGCACTGGTTACCTGCGGTGAATTCATCTGAGGCGAACCGCCCAGGCCATGAAGATGATAGATCACAGGATAATGGTCACTGGTTTGATTATAGTCCGGCGGAAGGTATATCTGGTAATTAACCGTTTTGTTGGTTACAGGCCCGGTAAAGCTCAAGGTTAAAAGCTGGCCGTCCAGAGCCCTTACAACCGAGAGGCAGATGAAAAAACAACCAAAAATCAGCACTAACCTCTGTTTATTTTTCATGATTTTCCTTCCTTTTTTAACCTTGTAATAATTATTTAATTTGCATTTTCATACTTTTAACTATTTCATACCGATGTATCTTTTTCTCTTGTAAATCCTTTATATTTATACTCACTTTGCTTAAACCAAACGTCATTGATAATGTACTCTATTTTTACTTGGTTAAGGCCAACGGGTGTCCTCGAGCCAGTTGAAGGTTATCACATCCAGGTCTTTTTCATCGACGATACCGTCGGCGAAAAGATCCGCTGACAGATTGGCGGTATCCTTCCATTCGTTTGCCAGCATGCCGTAATCGCTGAAATCAACGACACAGTCATTATCGATGTCACCCTGAGGTATCAGTTCGGGAATACATACCGATGAATACATATCGATATCATCCAGCCATACCTGAATGAAAGAGGCGCCTCCGCCGCCGGAGTATCTGTCGCCAAGGCCGACGGTAATGTTGGAGATACTGCTCATATCCAGACTGTTAAAATCGGCCAGATCGATCCGCCAGAGTTGCCATTGCTCTGTTTTCAGATCGTTGCTGTCGGGGTAGTAAACGATTGTTGAGTCAGTGCCGTCTTCGAGCATTACATACAGAGGATCTGTTATCGGGTTGGATGCGACACCGTAAAACCACAGATATAAGGCCTTGACGCCGGTCCCTGTCTCTTGTGTGAAATCAGAATAATGTGAAGGAATGGTTCTGTCAGTTTCTGCATAACCGGCCGTACTGCTGAAGCCGTAAAGAGTCATAGAGTGTCTGTTTCTGATCTGAGGACTGATATTGTGCAGATTAATAGCAGCTCCGGAATTATTATCCGGATGGGTCTGGTCGGACCATATCAATTTCAGATCGTCGGTATCAGCATAAGATTCGAAATCATCCAGCAATATATGGTCCAGTGTCTCAAATCGCCAGATATCCCCTTTTACCGTTTGTGAATCGTAAACTTCATCCACGCGCCAGAAATATTTACCATTCATATTCCACAAACCCGGCGGATCATAAGTTGTTTCGGAGATATTATTATAATCTGCATTGGGATGATCCGCAGGTGTGGCATTATCGACGGCGTTATAATTTGTTCCGATATAAACATCATGAGAACACGGGTCCGCGAGCAGTTTTCCCGAATTAAAAGTGAGTACAGTTGCCACTTCTATATTGCTGCTGCTATTCTGAGGGACGGGATTCCAGGCTTTTGAGCTGATCGTGGTAAATGACCATATTTGTCCGGTATAGGTATTTGAATCGTATATTTCATCTACTCTCCAATAATATTTTTTGGTAGGCTGAAGTAAAGGAAGGTGGTAATAATTCACATCCAGATTAACGTAGGTGACATTTGGACTGTATACGGAAGAAGAAGCATCAAGGACTTCGTTATGGTCCGTCCCGAAGAACAGATCATGCAAACAAGGATCGGCAATCTCTTTTCCCGGGCGCCACTTTAATGTAATATCAGGATTTACACCTGTTTCGTCATCCGCGGGAACAGGTCTGCTTGCCATAGACGGATGGAACCATCCAACACCAAGATTGTCTTCAATAAAAGCATAACTTTCCTGTCCGAGCGAATTAAGCATACAATAGTAATCATGCGGACAACCTGTCTCGTGGTAGTCAAGCAGGATATTCAAATTCGCAAGGTGGTCACGAAAATCGCGATTAGCGCCAAGAATGTTACCGACAACAGACCGGATGATAACCCTGTGACGCATGTAATCGGCATTGAGTGTTGACTGGTACCATGGAGAGTAATTATTAAAATACGCTTCATTATTATCGAATATTTCCTGGGCGATGGCGGGTCTGTCGGCAACAAGCGATGCCCATGTAAGCAGAGCTCCGTCATAATTTACGGCGATCGAAAAAGTGTCGGAAAATTTGCTGATATAAGACATAACGCCGAATCCGCCCATAGACATACCATGTACAACACGATATTTACGGTCGACTATAGTTCTGTAATGAGAATCGATGTAAGGAATCAGTTCTCTTATGACATTTGTTTCCGCGGGTTTGAGGCCGGATTTACTGTCCGCCCACATGCTGTTGCCATAGCCGTTTGGATATACGATAATCATCGGTCTTATTACGCCGGCACTGAGAGCACTTTCATAAGATTCCGCTGTTCCGGGATGAAGTCCTTCATTCAGCGCATGAAGGTGATAAATAACGGGATAGTTCTCTGAGTTTGTTGAATAACCGGGCGGTAAATAAATATTATAGGTAACTGTCTTGCCGGTAACAGGACCGGTAAAACTGCCCCCGGAGATCGTTCCAAGCAGCGCGTAGGAAGTATTAAAACCAAGAACCAGGAAAGCTACAGCGGCGAATAATCTGAAACGAGATTTCATCATTCTACTCCTTAAAGCAATTTGTTTAAAAAAAACCTACACTTTTATTTTTGGCTGTAGTTTCTCTTCACGGTGTTTTTGTCTGTACCGGAACTTTTATAAACCAGCTTCAGACAAAATAAAGTTATTCCAATAAACTTAATATTACACAAATCGTCATAATTTGTCAAGATATATTATTATAATCGCTTTTTTCATAATTCCTTCCTGTTTCAGCTACAAAACCAACATAAAGGTATTCCATACATCACCAGGTTACTTTGCATTGTTCGGTGAGGTCTTTAATGACAAGGTCATTGGCGGAGGTATCGTCTTTGAACAGGATCAGCAGCGTCGCGGTTTCGTCGGTGACCGCGCTGGGCATCCAGTGCCAGCAGCCGTCTTTCAAGACGATGCCGTGATTGTGCGGCACCTCGAAGGCCTCGATATCTTCGGGTTTGGGAACATCCTCTGATGGTGGAGCAACCGGAACAATGAACGAACCATTCAAACTAAACATGATCTCGGGGCTTTCGACGTGCTGTTCGATCTGATCGAAGACCATATCATATTTTTTTATGGTCAGGATGCCGAACTCCGAATCGCCATCGATTTTGAATACAGCCTGCTGTTTGAAGTAATTGAATGAATCCCCTGAGGCGGTTGGCTCGTCCTTGGGATTTGGACAAACGATCTGGCCGAATTTATCAAAATCATTCGGATTTAATTTTTTGACTTTTATATCCATAATTTTCCTCCATTGATAAAACTTATTCGCCGAGATGCCTGATAATACCATATTTTCGCAATATGACAAGGTCCGCCTTCTTCGGCGGCTCTTCTTCTTCGATCTGATAATTCACATCCATCACTTCAATAAACTCAGCCGTGTAATCCTTCAGCAC
>CAZNET010000191.1:0-5457 GCA_964571885.1 uncultured Pirellulales bacterium | reverse complement strand
ACAGCAAAAGCGCCCCGTGGCCGAACAGCTCGAATTACTCTAGTCCGGAATTTGACGCGATTTACGAAAAGGCCGCCCTGATGGAGGATAGTCCCGAACGAACTGAACTGTACCGCAAAGCAGAGCGTATTGTGGTTCAAGACGCACCGGTCGCTTTCCTGTACCACAGGATATGGTATGCTCTGCATCATGACTGGGTTCAAAATTTTAAGCCGAACGCCTATAAATCCGAATCCAGCGGCTTTGGGTTTACGAAGTATTACAAAGTAAATATGGAAAAAAGAAAAGCCTATCATAAAAAATACAGATAAAGGTAAATAGATATGACCATAAAGAAATATACAGTTTTGTTCGTTATTATTTTAATTTGTTTGACAATTGTCGGCTGCAGGAAATCAGGTCCGCAGATTGACTCAAGCGAAAAAAGTCTTAAGTTTGTCATTCCCGGGAAATTAACTAATTTCGATCCTGTGGATATGCGTGACCACAGCACAATGCAGGTTGCTTCGCATATTTATGAAACCCTGTATGAATATCATTATCTGAAACGGCCTTATGAATTGATCCCGTTATTAGCGGCCGAGATGCCGCAAGTCAGTGATGACGTGACCGAATACACCATTAAGATCAAAAAAGGTGTTTATTTTTCAGACGACAAATGTTTTCCTGACGGCAAAGGACGTGAGTTGAAGGCTTCTGATTTTGTTTATTCCATCAAGAGGATCGCCAATATTAAAAATATCAGCAGGAACTGGTCGATTTTTCAGGACCGCATCGTCGGTCTTAACGATTTTCGAGAATATACAAAGACCTGTGAGACCAAAGCCGATGTCGATTATTCAAAACCCGTTGAAGGACTGCGAGCAATCGATGGTTATACTTTGTTTATCAAGCTGAACAAACCCTGGCCTCAAATGCTGGGAACAGCTTTTGCCGATATCGCGACAACACCCATCGCAAAAGAAGCGGTCGATTATTACGGCAAGGACCTGGTCAGCAATCCAGTCGGGACAGGACCATTTAAACTCGAACGATGGGAACGGAGCAGTTATCTTAAGCTTGTTCGCAATCCGGCATTCAGAGATGAATTCTATCCAACTGAAGGAGAAGAAAGTGATAAAGAAAACGGATTTCTCGATGACGCAGGGAAGAAACTTCCTCTGGTTGATTCGATCATGTTTACGATATTGGAAGAAACCCAGCCCGAGTGGCTTATGTTTCTGCAGGGAAGAATTGATGCGATACCCATCCGTAAAGACACGCACGGGGAAATACTGGCACAATCCGGCCAATTAACACCCGAAATGAAAAAACTTGGAATCGAGATGAAAATATTCGATGAACCGTCAACTTTCTGGGTCGGCTTTAATATGCTGGAGCCTGTTCTGGGCAAAAATAAGCCTTTGCGCAGAGCGATCGGTTATGCCATCGACCGACAGGAATTTATTGATACCTTTTACGCCGGTTTTGGAAAAGTTGCTCATGGTTTTATCTGTCCGCAGATGAATGCCTACAATCCTGAAATCAAAGAAAAAGGGTATTCAGAACATAATATTGAAAAGGGAGAAAAATTGGTCAAACAAGCCGAACAGGTTCATGGCGGTCCGATTCCAGTCTTGAAAATCGCGATGGCCGGGACCGGAACATTCTATCGTCAATACGGTCTGTTTCTTCAAAAGCAGTTTGAAGATATCGGTCTTCAATTGGAAGTACAGTATATGGATTGGCCGACGTATCTCGAGAAAGTAAAAACCAGGAGCGTTCAGATGTTTACCGCCGGCAGTGTTGCCAGTATTCCCGACGCGGAGGATTTTCTGGGATTGTTCATCAGCAAGAACTGGGCACCGGGATCGAATCATTTCAATTACAAAAACGAAACCTATGACCGACTTTATGAACAGGTTTCGGTTATGCCCGACAGCCCGGAAAGAAGGGCGCTTTATCGTCAAATGGAACTGATCGTTCTTGAGGATTATCCCGCGGCGTTTTCGTGTCACCGTGTCATTTACCGGATACATCACGGCTGGATTGAAAATTACAAACAGCATGCGTTTAATAAGGCAAAAGGCAAATACTTAAATGTCGATAACGAGAGAAAAGCTGGATTGATGGAAATTATTAAAGCGAACCGATGACCACTTATATCATAAGAAGAATATTATATATGATCCCGATCGTGTTCGGGGTGCTTTTGCTGACGTTTTGTCTGTTTACGCTGGTCGGTGGTGACATCTCTCTTGAGATCGCCGGCAAGAACGCCACGCCCGAAACGATTGCGGAAATCCGTCACGAGTACGGCTTAGACAAGCCTTTATTTTTGTCGTGGGACAGCCAGTTTATCAATCACTTCAAGAACGCCCTGACCTTCGATTTCGGCAGGGCGCGTGACAGGGAGCTGGTGATCGAGAAGATCAAACGCGGTGTCGGGCCGTCGCTGATGTTGATGCTGCCGATGTTCGCGGGGATCGTGTTTATCTCTGTCAGTATCGCCCTGGTGGTCGCGTTTCTGCGCGGCACGGTCTGGGACACGACCATGGTCTTTATCTGCGTCGCGGGCATGAGTATGCCGTATTTGAGTTTTATCCTGTTCGGCCAGTATTTCCTCGCTTATAAATGGCGTCTGTTCCCGGTCTTTTTTTCGCCCGATCTGACGATCATCGAATATACCATCCTGCCGATTCTGATCGGGATTGTTTCGGGGCTTGGCGCCAATGTACGGTTCTACCGAACCGTTATGCTCGATGAGATGCGAAACGACTATGTCCGCACCGCCTTTGCCAAGGGCCTGGGGACATCAAAAGTTTTGTTCAAACACGTACTGAAAAACGCGATGATCCCGATCATCACCCGTGTGGTGCTGGCGATCCCGTTTTTGTTCTTGGGTTCGATTCTGCTGGAGAGGTTTTTCGGCATCCCCGGACTGGGTTACCTGATGGTCGAAGCGATCGGTTCGCGGGACTACTTTATTATCAACGCTCTGACCTTCATCAGTGCCATTTTATTTGTTGTCTTTAATTTGATTACTGATATCTGTTACGCGGTTGTCGATCCGAGGGTGAAATTTGACTGAGCAAAACCAACCAACAGAACGCAAACCTGTGACAAAAGGACGCAGTCTCTGGGCTGACGGTCTGCACCGGCTGAAAAGACGAAAGCTGGCCATGGTCGGTTTTGTGGTAATCGTTGTGTATTTTCTGCTTGCATTGATGATATTTGGTGCCGAAATTTTCGATATGCAGATCCCTCCGGTCGAATGGTCCGAAGAAGTCGGCGAACAATATCAGCCGCCGAGCCTCGAACATCCGTTCGGCACCGACATATTCGGCCAGTCGGTTCTGCGAAAAACACTTTACGGCGCCAAGATCTCGATCACGGTGGCTCTTTGTGCCTCGATCATCAGTATCCTGATCGGCGTGCCGCTGGGGGCACTGGCGGGATACTTCGGGGGGGTCATCGACGATATCATTGTCTGGGTCTATTCGACACTTTATTCGATCCCCTATGTACTGCTGATCCTGGCGTTCGCGGTGGTACTGCGTGACAAAACCCTGTTCGGTTTCAAACTGACCGGCATCACGTCAGTTTATCTTGCGCTGGGATTGACGCATTGGGTAGGTATCTGTAGGCTGATTCGCGGCGAGGTTATCAAACATAAGGAACGTGAGTATATCCTGGCGGCAAAATCATACGGCAGCAGCAATAAACGAATTATTTCCAAACACCTGATCCCCAATGTGTTTCATTTAGTGATCATCGATTTTTCGGTGCGGTTTGTCAGTCTGATCCACGCCGAAGTGATCCTCAGCTTTCTGGGGCTGGGTGAGACTTCCAAGCCGAGCTGGGGGGCGATGATCAATGATGCGCGTATCGAACTGTCACGCGGTGTCTGGTGGCAAATGGCGGCGGCGACTGTGGCAATTTTCTTTTTGTCGCTGGCGTTGAATATTTTTGGTGACGCTATACGGGACTCGCTGGACCCGAAACTGAGAATACAATGATGAGTGAAAATAACGTTTTATTATCCGTTGACCATTTATCGACACACTTCTTCATGGAAGAAGGCACGGTCAAATCCGTACAGGATGTCACCTTCGCGATCCGAAGGGGCAAGACCTTTGCGCTGGTCGGCGAGAGCGGCTGCGGTAAAAGTGTAACCGCGCTGTCGATCATGCGGCTGGTGCCCGATCCGCCGGGAAAGATCGTTGAAGGCACAATTACGTTCGACAACAGGGACCTGTCAAAGCTGACCGAAAAACAGATGAGAAAAATACGAGGCAACCGGATTTCGATGATCTTCCAGGAGCCGATGACCAGTCTCAATCCGGTGTTTACCGTCGGCAGCCAGATCATAGAGACCATCAAGCTGCATCAAAATAAAAACAGCAAACAGGCGATGGCCGAGGCGGTGGCGATCCTCGACAAGGTGGGCATCCCCGATCCGGACAGCAGGGTCAAGGAATACCCGCACCAGATGTCCGGCGGGATGCGCCAGCGTGTCATGATCGCCATGGCGATGAGCTGCGAGCCGGCCTTGCTGATCGCCGACGAACCGACCACCGCGCTGGATGTCACCATCCAGGCCCAGATCCTCGACCTGATCGACCATCTGCAGAAGCAAAATAATATGAGCGTCCTGTTGATCACACACGATCTGGGCGTGGTCGCCGAACGCGCCGACGACGTCGCGGTGATGTATGCCTCAAAAATCGCGGAAAGCGCCGACGCCAAATCACTTTTTGAAAATCCGCATCATCCTTACACACAGGGGCTGCTACGGTCGCTGCCGTCGCTTGGAATCCATAAAGACCGGCTTGAAACCGTCAAAGGGGCAGTACCGAGTCCTTTGCGGTTTCCAACAGGATGTAAGTTTCATCCACGGTGTCCTCTTGGGTCTAACGATAAACAATGTCAAACCATAGAGCCCGAACTGCGGGAAGTCTCGCCGGGCCGAAAAGTTGCCTGCTGGTATGCTCCGGGATACGGAGATTGAAAAAAAAGATGTCCGAATTAAATAACAAATTATTGGTTGTTAATGATTTGAAGACCTGGTTTCCAATCAAAAAAGGTCTGTTTAAACGAACCGTCGGTCATATTAAAGCGGTTGACGGCATCAGTTTCGATATTGCACCGGGACAGACATTCGGGCTGGTTGGTGAAAGCGGCTGCGGCAAGACCACCGCCGCCCGAAGCATCGTACGCCTGATCGAGCCGACCGCCGGCAAGGTGACATTCGAGGGAATCGATGTCATTTCCGCCGGTGCCGCGCAGCTCCAGAGGATCAGGAAAAATATTTCGGTTATTTTCCAGGACCCGTACGGCTCTTTGAATCCGAGGATGACTGTCAGTGATATCATCAGCGAGCCGATGATCGTTCAGAGGAAAATCGCCAAAAAAGACAGGCCCGACCGGGTGGCGGACCTGCTGCTCGAACCGCTCTGCGAGGAACTGGGCTTCGAC
>CAZNET010000190.1:0-5471 GCA_964571885.1 uncultured Pirellulales bacterium | reverse complement strand
AGGAGTACTGTTTCTCGGTGCATCTTATAGTTTTGCAAAAAATCTCAACTTACTTCCGCTTGGAATATTTTCTTTTTTTACCGGCACCTCGGCTATTCTTATTGGTATTCGCATAATGAACCTCGGCTTGACAAAAAATCCAAATATCTCCGGCGTAGGTTTTGTCCTTTCCGGCGCAGGAGGCGTATTCGCATTTCTTGTCCTGCTGATGCCGAATTGTAAATTTCTTAGAATCGCTGGTGCGATATTGATGTCCGCCGCCGCTGTGATCTGGGCATGGACGGGCTATCTTGCTTATTGGATGCACCTGGTCCCACCAGAATAAAGAATTTACCGATCAAAGGATGAATGTTAACAGGGCAAACAATCATTATCAAAAACAATGACCAGAATCTATTGACCGCCATAATATATTTGAACGCGTTTAATTTGTTCTTTGCTTAGTGATTCTGATGGATTATATGGCGGTGCGCCTTTTATTGTATCCAGAGATGCATCAGCATAGAAGTGTCCCTCAATCCAGTCAACCCTTTCTATCATGTCAACAGCCAACAGGACATACCCTGTGGGGCTGCCGGCAAACTGCGCAGCGGCATACTCGATAAGCCAGGTTTCTTCATTCACGATAAAATCAGTAATTCGTCCTATTTCGGCATCATTAGCCTGAATGCGAAAGAAGTCAAATATCTCGTTAAAGCTCTGAAGTTCAGGGCCGGTATTTTCATCTTCCTCTGCTTGTTGGTGTTGCAGTTCACCTGAAAGTTCTCCAACAGGATTGATATCATGTTCTTCCTGCAGCCAGTCTGTGGGCCAGCCG
This sequence comes from uncultured Pirellulales bacterium, assembly GCA_964571885.1. Taxonomy (GTDB): domain Bacteria; phylum Planctomycetota; class Phycisphaerae; order Sedimentisphaerales; family Anaerobacaceae; genus CAZNET01. Next base: position 4,654 of record CAZNET010000190.1, on the reverse strand, counting down.
TAATACTGCAGTAGTTCTACCTCGTGCTGCCGGGAGATCGGCTGGGATAAATCTGTCTCGGGACTGTTGCGAATCTGCTGCTGATCAAGATTTACCTTGACCACATATTTGTCATGACGGATTTCCCTGACATCATATGTTGAAATCAGTATTCCATGTTCCATCGTCTCAAAGGAAGCGTTTAATAAAAGGTAACGAATCAGCCACTGGCCCTTGTAAAAGTAGATGTCACTAATCGTTCCCAACTCTCCGTCTGTGCCTTCCATGATATGACGCTGCAGTTCTGACGTTTTCAGGAGCATAATATGTCAATCTCCATAAGAATTAAATCCTTGTCGAAAATACAGATGTATATACTTTTCGGTTTTTATGATTATCTCGTTTGTAATCATGAAACAGGATTAACTAATTTCGATTTAAGCTTTATCTCAGTACCGGCCAGGGCTTTTGAAACGGGACAATCGTTTTTTGCCGTTTGAGCCTGCTGCTGCAATTCGTTTTCTTCAATATCAGGAATTTCAGCTTCGGTTTGCAGTTCGATCTGGGTAATGCCGAAACCTTCGCCAACCTTTTCTATGCTTACATTTGCGACCGTGCTGATACGCTTAGGCTCGTAACCGGCCTGTTCCAAACCATGGGCCAGTGCCATCGAAAAACAACCGGCGTGAGCGGCCGCGATCAATTCTTCGGGATTTGTCCCCTGGCCGTTCTCGAAACGGGAGCTGAACGAATAATTCCCTTCAAAAGCACCGGAACCAAGTTTCACGGATCCTTTACCGGATTGTAATGTTCCTTCCCAGTGTGCATTTGCTTTTCGTGTTGCCATTTTATATTCTCCTTAAATTGATTGTCAATAACTAAATTACTTTTCCGTAGGCAAGCCGGCGTTTTGCCAGTCTTCTTTTCCTTCTTCGTAGTCGTAGACTTCCGAGTATCCCAGCTCATCCATTTTTTTAGCTGCGGTCGGCGATGCCTGGCACTGTTTGTTAGCACAATAAACTACCACAGGCTGATTTTTATCCGGAACAACCTGTTGAATCTTTTCGTCAAAATCACCATTGACAGGAACGTTGACCGCGTCGGGGAGATGAGATTTTTTATAATACTTTGGATCCAGCACATCAACGATCGCAAAGTCTTCGCCGCCGTCCATTCTTTTTTTCAGTTCCTCACGCGTTATAACCTTCATAATCATATTCCTTTCATAAAACACCATTAACATAATCTTCAAAACGATATATTTCAGCATTTTCGAGAAACCATTTGGGTTTTTCGACAAAGTCACAAATATTGTCAATAAGGAAATAATGCTTACCTTCTTCTTTGGCTAATTTTTTGAAAATTTCTTTTTGTTCAGGATTCTCGACTTCATCCGCTTTTTCCAGATAAAATTTCCTAGCCTGCTCTTCGATGTGCCGGGCTTTTTGATAAAGCTCTAACTCACTGACATCAAGATCGAATTTTTCCGTCGATTTTCTCATGGATTCAAAAATATCCTTCGCATTTTTGAGTACCGGTGTTTTCGTTACATCCTCGACGGCTGCATTTTGCATGTTTTGAACCGTTTTGAAATGCTTGACCTCTTCGTCGGCGAGCATTTTGCAGATATTGCTCAGGCCGGGATGATTGGTTTTTTCAGCCAGTTGTCGGTAATAATCTTCGCTGAATTTTTCTTTTTCCATGGCAAATTCAAATATATCCATTGTCTTATCTCCAAAACAAGATCACTTTATTAATTGTTTTATTATAAATGTATACTCTTTCCGAAAAATCCTTCAGCGGCTTCCATAATGGTCTCTGAGAGCGTCGGATGCGGGTGAATGGTACGTGCCAGATCTTCTGCTACCGCACCCATTTCGACAGCCAAGGCGCATTGCGAAATAAGTTTACCGGCGTCACTTCCAATGATATTTACACCCAGAACCCGGCCAGATGACTGTTCAAAAATCAACTTTGTAAACCCATTTTTTTCGCCCATTGTCAGAGCCCTGCCGGAAGCGGACCATGGGAACTTCACAGGCTTGACTTGATAGCCCTTTTCGCGTGCCTGGTTTTCATTCAGACCGCAGCCGGCGACTTCCAGTTCGGTATATTCTACAAATGGAATCGCCATAGGATCGAAACTCGCCTGTTTGCCGGCAATTACTTCGGAGGCGACGAGACCTTCATGCGTTGCTTTATGGGCAAACATCGGATCGCCGGTCACATCGCCTATAGCAAAAATGTTTTTGTCTTTTGTTTTTCTCTGATTATCGACCAGAATATAATTATTCTCATCGAGCTTGACATGCGTATGTTCCAGGCCGATATCACTGATATTCGGTTTGCGTCCTACGGAAACGAGTATTTTGTTGTATGTTTGTCCGCTTTTTTTCTCGGCATCCCCTTCGAACCAGACTTTTATTCCCTCTTTGGTATCTTCGATTCGGGATACTTTGCTGTTCAACATTGTTTCATCGAATAAATTACGAAAATGTTTTGTTAAAACAGAAACTATATCTCTATCAGTTCCGGGCAACAATTGAGGAGCCATTTCGACAACAGAAACCTGACTGCCGAGGCGGGCATAGATATTGGCCTGTTCCAGGCCGATATAACCTCCGCCGATGACGAGCATCCTTTCTGGAATGTCCTTTATTTCAAGGGAACCGGTCGAATCAATTACATTTTCTGAATCCATCGGGATATTCGGCAATTCGACATTGCTCGAACCGGTCGCGATGATCGCTTTTTCAAATTCGATTTCCTCTGATTCACCATCGTTTTTCTGAATTTTAAGACCGTTGCCGCTGATAAATTGTGCCGTTCCCTGCATATATTCGATCTTTCTTTTTTTACTCAGAGCCCCAAGACCTTTGACCAGTTTTGCGACAACCGAATTTTTCCATTCTCTGAGTTTGTCAAGATCAATGTCCGGCTGAGCGAAGTCAATCCCCCAATCTTTCGCTTTCTTTGTTTCATAAATTATTTTAGCCGCATGAAGCAAGGCTTTGGAGGGAATGCAACCTCGATAAAGACAGACACCGCCGGGATACTGTTCTTTATCGACCAATGTCACCTTTAGCCCAAGGTCAGCGGCATGAAAGGCAGCGGCGTATCCACCCGGACCGGCCCCGATGATGACAAGTTGACGAATATTATTCTTATTTTCGCTCATGATAAAAAACTCACATTAACTATTTTTCATTTAAAACCAGCAGCAACGGATTTTCCAGATGTTTGACGATCCAGCGCAGGAACCGCAGGCCTTCCACACCGTCTATAATCCTGTGATCGTAAGAAATGGAGACCGGCAGCATCAATCGCGTTTCGATCCGCCCGTTTTTGCAAACCGGCTGCTGGACGGCTCTTGCCATTCCGAGAATCGCGACCTGAGGCCAATAAATAATCGGCGCAAAATTCGTACCGCCGATACCACCGAGATTGGACACAGTGAAATTGCCGCCGACCATCTCTTCGGGCGTGATTTTGTGCTGACGGGTTTTTTCCGCCAGTTCGTTCATCTCAACCGAGATCTGTATGATTCTTTTTTGATCGACGTCCCGCATAACCGGCACCAACAAACCGCGGTCGGTTTCAACCGCTACTGAAATGTGATAATAGTTTTTGTAGATGATCTCGTTTCTTTCGGCATCAAAGCTGGAATTGAATTTTGGAAATTCCTTTAAGGCCATCGCGACAATTTTCAGTGCGATTGAAGTGACCGTGAGTTTCACGCCGTTTTTTTCGGCTTTTGCGGTATATGCTTTTCGTGATTCTTCCAGGTTTGTGATGTCAGCCTGATCGTACTGGGTGACCTGCGGAACATTTGACCAGGTATAACTTAACGTATCGGCGATTTTTTTACGGGTCGTGGTGATTTTTTCTGTTTCTACATCACCCCACTTTGTGAAATCCGGTAAAGATCTTCCCTTCATTGTCGCAGGTTTACCCTCTCCACCTGAAATAATGGTCCGTGCATACTCTTTTACATCATCGGCGGTAATCCTTCCCGTCTCGGCTGAACCCGCAACTTTATGAATATCAATTCCCAGTTCTCTTGCCAGTTGACGAACCGAAGGGGCTGCGGGAACGGCTTTTTCAGGTTTTCCTTTTTTTTCCGGTTCTTCAACTTCATACGTTACTTCAGGTTCCCCAGGTTTTTCTTCCTTCTCCGGCTCTTTTGCTTTTTCTTTTTTTTCTTCGGCTGATTTTTCCTCAGGTTCTTTTGTTTCTTTTTCTCCCGGTTTTGCTTCGGTATCGACTTTGATGACAACATCGCCGACTTTTACCTGGTCGCCTTCTTTAACATTGATCTCGGTAACTTTCCCTTTTGCTGAAGACGGCACTTCAAACGCGGCCTTTTCGGTTTCGAGTTCAACGATCGGCTGTTCTTTCTCGATAAAATCACCGACTTTAACAAGGATTTCAATCACATCGCCGGATTCGACATTTTCAGATATTTCAGGAAGATGTACTTCTTCGATCATTTCAATTTTCCTTAATCTTATTAAACCGTAACGGGATTTACCTTTTCAGGATCAATATCAAAATCCTCAATCGCTTTTTGGGGAACGCTTTTGTCAATTTTTCCTTCCGCCGCCAATCCCTGCAGGGCCGCTAATACAATAAAACGCTCATCAACTTCGAAATAATCTCTCAACGCAGGTCGGCA
>CAZNET010000189.1:0-5474 GCA_964571885.1 uncultured Pirellulales bacterium | reverse complement strand
AAATAATGCTGCGAAATTCCAGAATTCCTTAACAAGGGCAACTCCTAAAATTGACTCGCCGTTTTCGCACACTAATAATAATCCATTCTCTCTATTCTCAATCCACCAGTCCAAACATTCGCGAACATCTGCACAAATAGATTTATGATGCTCTTCGAAATCGGTTACGCACTGGCAAACAGCTTTCGATACCACTTCGTGGATTTTATCAAAATCGGTTTTTTTTCCTTGCCGGATATGCCACATATTAACAGTGTGATTTTTTGAGAATTTTTTATTGCGGGGGTTATCCATCTTATACCTTCACGCTTTTTATATTAACTAATGATTTTTCAAAATCTTTTACCATAAAGTATTTGCTTCTGCCTTTTGGGATGACGGTGTGTCCTTCGGCTTCTAATCGTTTTTTGAGATTCGCGAGGCCGCCGGGGTATTTTTCGTTGAGGATGCCGCCGGTTTTCAGCGTCCGCCAGTAAGGAGTGATCCGCTTTTTGCCCTCTTTCTCGGCCTCGTCGGCGGCATTGGCGGCGATCCAGGAAAATATGCCGCAGGTAATGGGACAGCCGATCGTCGCCTTGTGACGTTTGGCAACGATCTGTCTTATTTCATTGATGGTAATGAGTTTGCCTATAGGTACTTTTTTCATGATCGCATCGACCTCCATCGGAGCCGGTATCACAAAGGTACCGGTCCCCCAACGTTTTGATTTCTTCTCGTCGATTTTTTCGACCCTCGGCAAATCCTTACTGTCTGCCAACTTTTCCTGCCATGTGGTTTTCTTTTTCATTCATGTGCTCTTTCATCTTTTTCTCGTTGTTTTGAACATGTTTGGTTCCTGTAATACTTTATTGATTCAATGTGCCGAATTCGCAGATTGAGTGTATCAAACATAACTACCCAGAATAACAGCCATCCTACGGACAGGAATTTCTCATTTCTGCCGAAATCTTCACCTGGCTGAAAAAACATATATATTCCCCATATCCAGAACAGGATAAGTATTACCGCTCCAATTTTTGCCCGCCGCCAGGATTTTTCATTTTTAAGAAGCCTGTCATCTCTTTTTCTGATTCTTTCACTTGTCTCCATTTTTTTCTCCATATTACACAGGTATTTTGACGATAAACTCACTTCCCTTTCCGGGTTTACTATCCACTTCGATCGTTCCGTTATGGGCATCGACGATGAATTTTACGATACTCAGGCCCAGGCCGCAACCTTGTGTTTTTCGCGCCAGGCTGGTGTCGGCCTGGTAGAATTTGTCGAAGATCCTTTTGGCCACACGCGGCGGCATTCCGATGCCGTTATCGGTGACCTTGAAACAGACCCGATTATTTTCCAAATACACCTTCAAGCCGATCTCCTTATCCTCATTTGAATACTTGCAGGCGTTATCGAGCAGATTGACCAGCACGGTAACCATTGCGTCTTTATCTGCCATAATAGAGTGCAGATCGTCGGCGATGTTGACAGAAAAATTGCAATTTTTTTGATTAAATTTTGCCTGTACGACCTCGGCGGCGGCCCGGGCGATTTCGGCGGGGTCGGTTTTTACGATTTCAAAGGCCTGCTTGTTGCGTTCCATCCGGCTAAAGGTCAGGAAATTATCGATCAGCCGGCTGAGTCTTTCGTTTTCGCGGCTGATCAGCCGAAGGTATTGGTCCGGCGTTTTGTCGTCGTCGTAGTTTTTGTCGATCAGCGTATCGACGAGTACACGGATCGAGGCCAGCGGGGTCTTCAGTTCGTGGGTCACCGTGGCGATGAAATTGTTCTTCAGGCGGTTAAGGCGGATCTCCCGGCCGATCGCCTGTATCGCAATGAAGCCGAACCCGAGGATCAACACAACAACCAGCATACCCGTCCAAAGGTAAACCGCCTCCTGCCTGCTCGCGGCGTTGTCGAAGATGCCTTGATTTCTGAAGAAAAAGGCCCATCTCCATTTGATGAAATAGCTGGGCTGAACCGTTACAAAGGCATCATGTATGTTTTCATTCTCGCCGAAGATCAGACCGTCCCGCTCGTCGAACACGCCGACAACAGCCGTGGGGTCGGAAAGTCTTTCGGCGAAATCTGTCATTGCTTCGATCAAATGACTTCGGCGAATAAGCAGGATCACTTTTTTGCTGTCTGTCTTAAAGAGCATCGCATAGACAGACTCATCTAATTCGAGGGTATTTAAGGTTTTTTCAGGCCACTGCAGAGGGTCACTAACATTCGAAAACCTTTCCACAGCAGAAAGGGACAACGATTCTGCTTCAAGAAGCTTTTGGGCTTTGAAGATTTCCCCGGCATGTTGAGCAAATTCGGTGACATTCATCAATTTCAGAAGCTCGTCCAGCACCATCGCTCTTGTCACCGAGTCCGGTCCTCTTTTCTGTTCTCTAATTAGATCGGACAAAAACCCGGCGGCTTGTTTTTCGAAAGACTCGCGATCGTTTTTTCTGTAAAGCTGAAGCAGTTTCAATCTGGCCCGCATGATATCCGAAGGCGAGAATTCGTTGGCGATATATTTTCCCGGATACGCCAGTTCCATGCAGATGTCGATAGCTTCTTCGATCTGGCCGGCTTTTTCGTAACAGCGAACCATTGCCCGTTGGCCGTCAAATACCTCATGGGGGATCGAACTGAAAGCGATTGCCTGCTCGTACTGTTTGGCGGCCCGTAGATAATCTGCGTCAACAAATTCGCTTCTCCAGGCTTCCTCAAATCTATCGGTCTGCGAAAATCTGCTTTTGGCGGGGACGGGAAAAACCATCTGATCGTTGCCGTCATAAATCAGCAAACCGTCGGCGTATTGTTTGTCACAGCAAAAATCCGTGAAGAAAGAAAAGGTGCTTTGCTGTTCAACCTGTTCGATCTGCTGTTCGAGTTGAGACTGCTTTTCGTCGAGACGGCTGATAAACAGATCGGCTTTAGCTGTATAAACGTCGATCAGTTTCTGCCGAACGGCGAGGCGTTCGTTTTTCACCGCCTGGGTCATGAACCACAGCAGACAGACCGTGGGCAATATCACCGCCGCGGCCAGCAGCAATATCACCCACTGAAGCTGATTGGAACTTTTTGTTTCCATTGAAAACATCTATATTTTTGAGTAACACTATTCTGAATTTTGCATAACATCCCTGATCTCCGACTGTGAAAGGGCGTAATTGTAAATACGGACATCGTCCATTATGCCGTTGAAGTTCCAGCGACCCAACTCAGTTGTGTCAGGATGCCTGGCCGAACCTATCATGACATCGAGGTCGGCGGCCGTATCAATAACAATGTCACCGCCCATATAATTAGTGATATTTTGTGTGTCTCGGTCGCCGTCAACATACATGATCACATCTTGAATGTCGGGTGAGGCTTTATCAGGCAGCACGACCGCGATATGGTGCCACTGCCCGTCCGCAAGATTGGCCGTTCCCTTAGCCATCGTTCCCCAAACCTGGGTTCGCAAATAACCGCCGTTGAGCAATATCGTCCAGCCTTTTCCGGTACCGGGAACGTTTCTATGGTCGCCCCAGTTTACAATCGTTCCATTGTCGGTTGTATTTGTCTTTACCCAAGCAGTGATCGTACGCGATTTTGTCCCGGTGATTCCTTTGTAACCGTTGATGACAAGATAGCCTTGTCCGTTAAATTGCAGGGCATTGTTGAACTTGCCGGGCTGTTTCGCCTGGGCTGTATTTAATCCCGTGACACTGATGTTTCTGCTATTGTCAGCAGAATCTATAATTTGAGGTCCTTGCGAATCGAATTTCAGATGGCTTACCAGTTGACCGATCGGGCTGAAACTCCATATTTCACCGGTAATAACCGATCCGCTGCTTTCAACTTCATCGACACGCCAGTAATAGGTTGTATCTTTTTTGATCTTTGGAAGAGCATCGATACCCATCGAAGGCTGTGACACTTCCTTTATCAATGAAAGATTATCAGGATTGGTGCCGAAATATACCTTATGACCGACTGCATCGGCGCCGGGATTCCATTTGAGCTCAGTCAAACTACCCAGAATACCTTCATTCGCAGGTGTTGGATTTGTCGCCTTGACGTTGTACAGTGACATAACATCCTCTTTCGACAAGGCATAATTATAGATGCGTACATCGTCGATCATGCCGTTGAAGGTATCTCTGGTTATCTCAGAATTTCCACCGATTCTTACTTTCGCATTGTTAAGATTAATCCTGCCGCCGACCTTTCTTGAAATATCAACTCTGCCGTCAACATATAAAATCGCCTTCTGGCCGGTATAGACACCAACGATATGGTGCCAATGGCCGTCGTTGACATTGATATTGCCCATGTGACCGAACGAATCATTCGCTGCGAAACATATACCGTTTTTATTATAGTTGCGAATCAACCGCCATGAAGAATCACCTTTTGTGACGATATCCTGCCAGTCGGTTGTAAAGGCGTTGACCTTGATCCAGGCAGAGGCGGTGAACTGATTTTTCAGATCGAACGGCGGCTCGTTCATGATTTCCACATAGCTGCCGCGGCCGTCCAGCAGCAGTCCGCCGCCGATCTTGCCCTGATCGGTGATCTCGGCATTTCCAACCATTATTCCGTCGTTGCCCTGACCGCTCGCATCCGGGATGGTTTGGCCCGCCGCATCGTCCATTTTCCACCAGCCGATCATTCTTGCGCCTGTGGTAAAACTCCAAATATCACCAGTCGAGATATAGCCGTCCTGCCAGAGAGAATCGACACGCCAGTAGTAAGCAGTATCCTCTTTGAGATCGGGCAAATCGGCAAAAGTGTTCGTCTTTGTCTGCCCCAGACTCGACAAGCTGTTTTTATCGGTTCCGAAATATATTCGGTGACTTACCGCATCGACAGGCGTTGTAAAGCTTAATTGATCGACCGAATCCGTTTTTACAATGGCTTTATTAACAGGCGTTGGATCGGTCGCCTTGTCCCCCGCGGCCAGATCGACCTGGGATAACTGCATCATAATAGGAAACACCCTATCCAAAGCCGGCATCCCGCTTAAACTGAGATTTACACCGAGATAATTGTCCGTTTCAACGGATTTGAGTTCAATATTTGTTCCATCCATCTCCTTTGCCAACTGATCCAGGAGCTTATGGCCATTGTTTCTCGGATTGTCGAATTGCCTAAGTATTTCCGCATCGGCCAAACGCACAGCACCACCGGTATTAATCAGGACGAGCTTGCTTGTTTGAGGTGATATATTACCCAGCGCTTTCGATAAGGCGCCAGCACTGACTGCGGATCGGCCGTTTGTCAATGCGTTTATCGACTGCTCGACAACTTTTTGATTCAGTGACAGAAATGTCGTTTTTCCATGCTGTTTCATGTAACAGTAAACTGGTTCGTTTTCGTACATATAGACAAGATAGTTGCCGTCTGAACCGTTTAACGGGCCGGCCTGGCCGGCCATCGAATTCGGTATATTCAAAAATGTCTCCAGCAGTTGTTTTGTCTTCGCCGGATCGGTACTGGTAATCGCGATA
>CAZNET010000188.1:0-5478 GCA_964571885.1 uncultured Pirellulales bacterium | reverse complement strand
AATGGCCCGGCGTTGTCAAACCGAATTCCGTCTGTAATGTCCCCGTAATCACAAACGATTTTTATCCAACGATCCTTGAAATGTGTTCGATCGACCCGATGCCCTCGCAGCACATGGACGGTGTCAGCCTGGTTCCGCTGCTCAAACAAACCGGCACCATCGACCGCGAGGCAATCTACTGGCATTACCCGCATTACCATATCAACAACAGTCACGGGCCGTACGGAGCTATCCGCAAAGGCGACTGGAAACTCATCCAGTTCTACGAAGACATGAGTGACGCGAACCTCGAACTGTATAACCTGAAAGACGACATCGGCGAATCAACGAACCTGGCCACGATCAATATCGCCAAAAGGAACGAACTAAGAGACAACCTGGCTGCCTGGCGTACCGCTGTCGGAGCACAAATGCCGACACCGCAATAATTTAATTGATAATTGATAATTGATTATTGTATATTGATTATTTGCGGAAGGCTTTCGGCCTGAATGTTTTTATGCCCGTGACCAAAGATGATACGGCTAATCAATTTGGAAAGGTATGCACAGCATACCCTACCGTTTTTATCAGCATGGGCTGATTTCTATTCTGGATTCCTGATCAAGTCAGGAATGACACGTTTGAGATTGCCGCCCCTGCCTAAAACTTGCAGGGATAAACTCAGCTTCTCGCAATGACGATCCTTCGGATGCTCATTTTAACAGATCCCACGGCTGCGCCCTGTACCGTATGGTACAGGGCTGCGCTCGGGATGACAGGCGTCAGGTTTCTCGGCTCGCTTTGCTCGGTTGAAATGACAGAATCGTTGCTTGTTACTCGTCGCTTGTCGCTTGTATGAGAAGGAACCGGTGGGGCAAGCTCCACCCTACGAGATTGATTAGCCCCACCCTACATTCGTGGATAATCGAGAATCGAGAGTAATTTTTGGTGGGGCAAGCCCCAGCCTGCATACTCGGTCGAAATGACAGGAAAAGGAAGTTCCAGGTAAACAGACCCCTTCGACTTCGCCATGAATCGTACGGTTCACGGTTTCGCTCAGGGTGACGGGGTTCCTGAGAAAAGGAGTCAGCATGGGCAATGCTGCGATGCAGGATGGAGATCAGGGCAGTTGAGCGGTGGAAAAAATCATCTCAGATTTGAGAAAGAAGGGAACCATTCACCTCGTTTTTGATTCGGTGGCTGTCATGCGTCGCTGAATGACTGAATCCTTCGAATATCCATTTTATCGGCATGGGCTAAAGCCCATCCTACAGGTTTTTTCACTTGCCGTGTTTGTTCGTACCGTTTCGGGGTCAGAGCCAGGGCCTTTTTTATTTTCCAATTTGCGCAGGTATTCAGGGGTTGGGGTGTCAGCGATGGGTGTTAAGATGGGTAGAAAAGCGCACATAGGCGCAAAGGTTTAAAAGTAAAAAGTTGAATCCTTCGGATGGATTTTTAACAGTGGTTTCGGCGGGGCAGGCGTGTACCGGCCAGTTTTGATTCATGCGTGCTCATTTACATCTTGACTTTCTATTTTCAATTTCTTAGCTTAGCACTGTCGTTTGAGCAAAATATGCTTTCACTAAAAGGAGAATCTACATGTTGGATTTAAATGTATTTAACATTCTAATCCGGATATGTTTGGTTAGTATTTTTATACTTCCCGTTGTATCTGTCTGCTCGGCAAGCGGGCCGATACCAGTGATTTATGACTCGGACATTGGTGATGATATAGACGATACCTGGGCTTTGGGATTACTATTGAAATCGCCCGAACTGGATGTGAAGCTGGTTGTCGGCGACCAGGGCAAGACGATATACCGGGCGAAACTGCTCGCTAAGATGCTTGAAAGGGCCGGGCGGGCGGATATTCCGGTCGGTATCGGTCTGGATATAAATGCCAGCGGCGGCGGGCGGCAGAGTGAATGGGTTGAGGATTACAACCTTAACGATTATCCGGGAACAGTTTATCCGGACGGCGTTCGCGCAATCATCGATATCATTATGAGCTCTGTCGAACCGGTCACGATCATCGCTGTTGGTCCACTACCTAATATTGCGCGAGCTCTCGAATTAGAACCGCGTATTTCCCAAAAGGCACGTTTCGTCGGCATGCACGGGAGTGTACGGCTTGGTTACAAGGGTAAAAAGGGAGTCTCGGCTGAATATAACGTCCGCGCTGATGTATCTGCCTGTCGCACGGTTTTTTCGGCGGATTGGCCGATCACGATAACACCGCTGGACACCTGCGGCTTCATTCACCTGACCGGTGACAAGTATCAGCGCGTGCTTCGTTCTGACGATCCGGTTGCCAAAGCCATTATCGAAAACTATCGCATCTGGAGTCATGTGCCGGCCAAAAATAACAAACGAAAAGGGTATAGCGATACTCGCAGCAGTACTCTGTTCGATACGGCAGCGGTTTATCTGGCCATCCGTCAGGACTTGATGCAAATGGAGAAACTGGGTATCCGCGTCACCGACGACGGCTATACGAAAATCGATCCCTCCGCTAAGATGATGAACGTTGCAACGGCATGGAAAGACATGGACTCTTTCGAGGATTTTATTGTTAAACGTTTAACGAAGGAGTTGGCAAGGAACCCTTCACCTCGTTTTTGAACTCGGTGGCTGCTATGCGTTTTTCAGTGTTGCAAGTCCCAGTAAAACCGGGTGCTAAGAATTTTTTTTGTGACGTTCAGGAAGGTGAATTTTCACGGGAGTTTTTTGGGTATCATCAAAGAAGCCCCGCTCTTACGACGGGGCTTTTTGGTTTTAGAACTTCGGATTCCTTAGCAGGGGACTACGTTTGTCGCACATGGGCCTTTTTTGCCCTGTCCGACTTCAAACTCGACCTTTTGGCCCTCGTCGAGTGACGCATATCCGGTCATTTTCACTTCCGAGTGGTGGACGAACAAATCTTCGCCGCCGTCATCGGGATTAATAAATCCAAAACCCTTGTTCGCATTGAACCATTTTACAGTGCCTGTACTCACGTGTACTGCTCCCTGGCTTATTTAAGCCACATAAAATATCTCTCAACTTAATTGATTGGGGGATACTCCTGAGAGATGGAAGAATATTCACCAACTAAAGCCGCACGATAGCATAAAAACGATATAATGCAAGTCAATAAATAAAATAAATTCAATTTTCAGGGATCAAAAGAGATTCATCGCGGTTCCGGGGGCGAGAACGGTGTTTTTAAGTATGGAAAAAGTGGGTTTGTACGCATGGTATCGCGTGCGATTCCTTTTTTGGGGGTTGGGTTTGACGCTTTTCTTCAATAACGCGAGGGCGGTCGTTTCCAATCCTGTAAATAGATATTAACGTTGTGGATAAGATGTTAGATAACTGATAATTACTGTAATAAATCCAGTTAACTGCATTGATAATGGGGTTCTTTTGTGAGTTAAGTTGTTTTATTAATAATGATCTCACAGGTTATCCACAAAGAAGCAAAGGAGATTAACTTCATTACTGACAACGCTTTATTGCTCCTTTAACGGTATAAAAAACAATTTAACAGGCTTTATGACTATTACTACTGTTATTTTTAAATAGTAACTATAGTAATAGTATGGTTTTATGTTTTTGTCCTATAATACAAAATATATCAGTTGCAATCGGTGCGATTAAATAAAATGACTATTTCAATATACAGATTGACGATACTTTTAGCCATTTGTTTGGTATAATTGTCCGAATGAAACAATTTGATGTTTACGATTTGAGTTTATTAAGGCTGAGTATGTCTTAGTATTTATCGATATAAAACAATTAGCGATCATTTTCAGGAGGTAGGTACGATTATGACTATTTTTAAGCAAATGTTTGTTTTCGTCGTCATCTTATTTGTTTTCGGCGGGCTAATCTACGCCAAGCCCTACGCGGACGGCGATTTGAACCGGGACGGCATTGTCGATTTCAAGGATGTGAAAAAAGTCAACGAGCAATGGCTTGACAGTATCGGAGGCTGCAGCGAATCCAATTCTCCTGATATTGACTATAGCCAAACGGTTGATTTGAAAGATTACGCTTTGATGGCGAGCAACTGGCAGACGGGCGGGGATTTTTCCGTTAACCGTGTAATCCCTGACGATTCGGGTGCGGCGGATGTTACAAAATTTCCGTATTATGCGGACAATACCGGGGTGACGGATTCCACCAGTGCCATTAACGCCGCTTTGGCAGCTGAAAAAATCGTGTATCTACCCAATGGTACCTATCTTGTGTCAGACAGTGTCCTGTTTTCAAAAAGTGAGACGATCTTACTCGGCCAGAGCACGCTTGGAACGGTCATACAGCTCCAGGATTCCTGCCCTGGATTCGAAGACGGAGCGATGAAGCCTGTTGTCGATGTGAACTACATCAAAGCTCAGGACACATTTCGCAATTATGCAAGAAATTTTACAGTCGACAGCGGCAGCGGAAATCCGGGAGCGATAGGTTTGACGTTTTACTCGAACAATGTCGGTGCGACGACTGACATCCTGATCCGATCCGGTGACGGTCAGGGCGAGATCGGTTTGAACGTTGACGAAAGTCTCAACGGACCTCATTTTGTCAAGAATATTCACGTGATCGGTTTCGATATCGGCTATGATCCGGACTGTGCATTTAATTCGGCGACCGAACATATTATCCTGGAAAATCAGAACCAGTATGCGGTTCACAGCGGCAGCTGGGCTAATGTGGTCATACGAGGCCTGGTCAGTGATAATACCTGTCCGGTGATATGGAAAGAAAAGGGGTTGCTTACGCTGATCGATTCTGTGATGACGGGTGGTTCTGTGAGTAATGACGCAATCATTCTGACCAATCAGGCGAACGGTTTTGTCAGGAACGTGAGATCCTGCGGATACAATAAAACGATCGAGAGCAGTGTCGGGACATCGACAGATGTCACGGACGATTATGTGGTCGAATACAGTTCGCACGGGGCGAAGATGCTCTGGACGCAGGACGGAACCTCTATCAATATACCCATAGAAGAAACGCCCGTTCCTTCATGGGAAGAAGATATGAACGAATGGGCCAATGTCGATGACTACGGTGCGAATCCGGGTGACGGCATTGATGACTCGGTGGGTATTCAGGCGGCGATCGATTCAGGAAAATCAACCGTTTATCTGCCGCACAGCAGCGGTGGTTATGATATTGACAACACGGTTTATGTCCGCGGCAATGTGAAGCGAGTCATGTGCTTCACACAGAAGAGTATTGATGTTGCGGTGGAGCCGGGCTTTAAAGTGGTTGACGGTTTCAATTCACCAGCGGTGATCGAATTTGAGCTTCCTTATTTTAATCCGAACAGGAGTCAATCCGCGATCGTGAACGCCAGCAACAGGACGCTTATCATCCGATTCGCCCGTGCATCCGGCGGCGTTCATACCGGCGCGGGTGACTGCTTTATGGAAGATTTCGGTTCCGGTCACGACCGGTTCCTTGAGTTTGCCGGCGGACAGAATGCCTGGGTCAAAGGCCTTAACATTG